>NZ_RZSN01000070.1:0-27693 GCF_003997315.1 Mesorhizobium sp. M1A.F.Ca.IN.020.04.1.1 | reverse complement strand
GTCTTGAGCGGTGACTACGGCTACCGCCAATATAAAGCATCCGGTCTCCCCGCCGACACCACTATCGATGCCAGCAAAGCCTCGTGGATTGTCGCCAATCAGGGAAGCTCCACCAACCTCTATCCCTTCGCGGTCGTCAACCCCGGCGACAACCTCGTGGCGTCGGGCGGCACGATCAACGGCACGGTCTCCCAAACCGGCGCCTGGGAGGACGTTTACGTCAACTCCGCCGCAGTCCGCGTGAATTCAGCCCACAACTTTGTCATCGACGACTGGACGATCACCAAGCCCTGGGATGGCATCCGTGTCGGCGGCACTGGCACCTTCCTCATCGAGGATACCTATGTCGGCTACTCACGAGACGACGCGGTCGAGGACGACGACGTCATCGGCGGCACCATCCGGGATTCGCTGTTCGACCACGTGTTTTCCGGAGTGAGCCTTGGCGACGGTGACGTCGATGGGTCTGACAACACGGTCACCATGGATGGCATGCTTCTAGGCATGGGAGAGTATCTTCGCAAAGGCGAGATGACGCACGGTTCGCCGTTCAAACTGGACAAGGGCACAGGCGCTGACGATATCGTTCCTAGCTTGCGCTTCATCGACTGCGTGGTGGCGATCACCGACGTTGACCACAACGGCTTGGAGCGGGTGCAGCGGGCCTGGGACAAGACGGTCGAGTCGCACGGCAATTACTATCTCAACCTCTCCGACACGCCACTGCCGGCGGATTATCCAATGCCGCCCGCCGGCTGGACGGTCCTTCAAGGCCAAGCGGCCCGCGATTACTGGGCCAACGCCAAGGCGGCCTGGCATGCAGCCCATGACGGGACGGACCCGCTGCCGTCATCTCCGGCCGTGCCGACCGACCCGCTACCGTCATCTCCGACCCTGCCGACGGACCCGACCCACGGAACGACCGGGAACGATACATTTGTCGGCACTGCCGCGGCCGATACCTTTGATGGCCTGGCTGGCAACGACACATTGCGGGGCAAGGGTGGCAACGACGTGCTGACCGGCGGCGCGGGCCACGACACCTTTGTGTTTGACACCGCCTATGGCGCCGGCAATGTCGACACGCTGACCGACTTCGACGCTGTAAACGACGCGCTCTATCTCGACAACGCCGTCTTCACCCAACTCGGCGCCGGTTCCTCGTCCAGCCCGACGCAGGTGAACTCGTCGTATTTTGAGTTGCGAGAACACGCCACCCATAGCAACGATCACCTGCTCTACAACCGGGCCACGGGCGTCTTGTCCTATGATCCCGACGGCTCGAGATCGGCCCCGCAGGTGGAAATCGCCCATCTGGAGCCCGGAGCGGCACTGACCTATCACGACGTATTCGTCGTTTGATCGTTCATGCGATCGGACCATGGCATGGCGAGGGGCGGGCGCGCCCCCCGCCGTGCCTGGTTCCGACGGTAACCGATCAGAAAGGCGGCGGACGCCGATCAAGTTGCCCATAAGCGTCGGCCGCATTGATCGCCGCGGATGCGCATGCGCCGGCCTTTCCGGTCGGCGCTGCCATCACCAATTCCAAACCGATCGGGCCGATGGCGGCGACACCATTATCGGCGGCCAGCTTGCTGCGGCGGCGCCGCTATTATTGGAAAGCATGTAGCAACTTGAGTTTCACGCCGCCTCGTTCGCAGACGTCATTTTCACTGCCAGCAAACGATTGGCTGACTAAGGCAATTTCGAGGTTTGGACGATTCAATTCTCTGCTTGAGAATCAGACGCTTAGCGCCATCCTGGATTGGTGGTTCCTGGCGTCCCAGCCGAACTGGATGCCCGGTGGATAACTTCCGGTGAAAGTGAGGCTAGGCTGTCAAAAGGTCGCAAGCGATAGCGCGGCTGCTTGGCATGATATATAAACATTGTCTAAAATGATCGCTTAACCAAAAGAGACGATTTCGGGGATGCCCAGTTACACGAATAGAAGGGTGCTGTCGAAGAGCGTGGTCGAAATGGGCCTGTTCTCCGCGGTGATGAACACCCTGGTGCTAGTTCTGCCTCTCTACATGCTGCAGGTCTATGATCGGGTTTTGCCCGCCGCCAATTTGGACACGCTCACCTACCTAACATTGCTTGCGCTTTCGACGCTCTTGCTCTTCGGCGTGCTCGAAGTCGTGCGGGGTGTATACGCAAGCCGGCTCGCGGCGCGACTGGATGTCTCTTTGGGCACATCGTCTTTTCTCGCTGCGATGAGTGGCCCTCGCGCTGGCCTCGGCGATGTTCAAGCCTTGCGCGACTTGGCCACCGTGCGAGGCTTCATCGCTTCGAGAACGATTTTCTTTCTCTTCGACCTTCCTTTCGGGCCGATCTTCGTAGGCCTGCTCTATTTCATCCATCCGCTGCTCTTCCTCGTGACGGTCGTCGGGGCGGTTCTCATGGTCGCCATCGCCATGCTGAACCAGGTCGCGAGCTCGCGACCTGGCAAGGAGGCGGCGGAGAGTCTCAACGCCTCGATGAATTTGGCGCAGGCTTTCGCCCGAAACTTCGAAACCGTTCGCGCACTTGGCATGGTGTCCAACGCGATAGAATTCTGGGGCACCCGTTTTTCCGGCTCTCTACACGCCTCGGATGGGCTCGCTCGCATCAATTCGTTTTATGGCGGTGTATCGCGCACCACTCGTTCGACACTGCAGATCGCGATATTGGGGGCCGGCGCTTATCTGGTTCTGCACAACGAGATGACCGCCGGTATGATATTTGCGTCCTCGATGATTTCGGCGCGCGCTCTGCAACCTCTTGATCAGATCATTGGGAGTTGGCGGCAGATCATCGACGCCAATCTTGCGTGGAAGAGGCTTTCGGCTCTCCGGTCCGGGCTCGACAACCAGGAGAACGTAGCATTGCCGGCTCCTGAAGGAGCGCTAAGCGTGGAGCAAATAGTCTATCATCTTCCGGGCGCGGCCGATGGCTCGCTGCCGCTGATCAAGCGCTTGACCTTTGAGGTCGCCGCCGGCGAGACAGTCGCGATCGTAGGGCCGAGCCAGGCTGGAAAATCGACTTTGGCGCGCCTCATAGTCGGTGCGATCGCGCCCCGCTCTGGGGCGATCCGGATCGACGGCGGCGATATTCGGAACTGGGACCCGGAACAACTCGGCCGCCATATTGGTTACCTGCCGCAAGATGTGGAACTCTTCCCGGGAACCATCGCGCAAAATATCGCGCGGTTCGAACCGAATGCGCCCAGCGAGAAGTTGGTTCAAGCAGCCCAGCGGGCCCAAGTGCATGAGCTCATCCTGGGTCAGAGGGATGGCTACTCGACGCTGATCGGCCCGACCGGCGTTCGCCTTTCGGGTGGCGAGCGTCAACGCATCGGGCTTGCTCGGGCCTTCTACGGCGATCCCAAGGTGCTGGTTCTCGACGAGCCCAATGCAAATCTCGATTCCAACGGCGAAGCCGCGCTCGAGCGCGCGATTAGCGGGGCGCGTTCACGAAAAACGACCGTGCTTGTCATAACACATCGGCCCTCTCTCGCTTCCAAATGCGATCGCGTATTGATGCTACGCAATGGCCAGGTCGAGATCTACGGTTTGACCAAGGGCGTGCTCGATAGACTTGTCGAGCGACGCGCCCAAGCGGGGTGGCCCGCAGCCTCTCAGTCGCGCGAAGGAGTGGTGCCTTTCCCCTCATCTGCTCGAGGCGAGATAAAGGTCGCTAATGACTAGCCAAGCCATCGGCGCCAGGACGTATAGCTGGCAGCGCAACGTCGACACACGCACAGATCGCATCACGCTCGCGGGGTATGCAAGCGTGTCCGTTTTCTTGCTTGGCTTCGTATTCTGGGGCGCAATGGCGCCGATTGCCGGAGCAACGATCGCGCCAGGAGTGATTGCAGCAGCTGGACAGAATGTCATGATCCAGCATCTCGAAGGTGGCGTGGTCAGCAGCGTCAAAGCTCGAGAGGGTGACAGAGTCTTACGAGGGCAGGCGCTGATCGTGCTCGATCCAACGGTGGCGCAGTCGCAGCTCAACCGAGTCCTCAAACAGTGGGTCGCACAAAAGGCTGAGATCGCGCGGCTCGAGGCAGAACGGGATGGCCTGGAGAAAATCGTCCTGCCCCGCGATTTAGGCGCCTACTCAGACGCGTCCGAATTCAGTGACGTCTTTGCAGAGCAAACCAAGGAGTTCCGGGCTCGGCTAGCGCGCTATGGCGCAGATCAGGAGATCCTTAGGGAACGGGTGGCAGCCCTTCAGGAAGCTGTTGCCGGCTTGAAGGCGCAAAAGGATGCTGCGGCAAACCAGCTCGCGATCGTCAATGCCGAGACGGAACGCAAAAAGCACTTGCTCGACAAGGGACTGACAAATCGTTCCGAATACACCGACCTTCTGCGCAGCACCGCCGAGTTGGTAGGTCAAGAGGGATCGCTGGAGGCGCAAATCGCCAGCGCGGCCACCCAGATCGTGGAAGCGCGCCAGCAGATTGAAAGACTAACAACCACCCGGGTCGAGGATGCTGTCACCGAACTGAACAAAGCCCGGGTAGAGATGGCCGACCTTGAGGAACAAATCAACGCCGCTCGATCGGTCCTGGTGCGAACGACCATTCGTGCCCCGGCGGACGGCATCATCGTCCGCTCTCTGTACAATTCCGAAGGCAGCGTCATTCGTGCTGGCGAGCCTGCGATGGAGCTTCTGCCGACGAAGGAACTTATCGTCGAGGCAAAGATCAAGCCTGAAGACATCGATTCTATCCGAGTCGGCCAAGGCGCGAACATGATGTTCACGGCCCTGAACGCACGGACAACACCAAAAGTGCCGGGAAAGGTCTTCTACATTTCGGCGGACCGGCTGACCACTCCCAGCACTGGACAGCCCTATTACACCGTGCGGCTTAAGATGGCCGACAAGCTGCCACCGCAGGTCAAGCCCGAGCAGATCTACCCAGGCATGCCGGTCGAAACCTTCATTTCAACCGGCGAGCGAACCTTTCTGAGCTATCTGACCAAGCCGCTGGTGGACTCGTTCCAGCGCGCCTTTCGGGAAAGATAGCCCGATCCTGCCTCCTGCGGCCTTCAACCTTACCCGAGGTGGAACTCTTCCGCCGGATTATGCGCAACCGGGTTCGGCCACTCACGGTTCTCGGTTTTCATGGCCAAAACGTCGCACGCTCGTAGCGCTCGAGGCGACGGGCTTTGTGATGGCTGTCTCGCCACGTGATCGAGGGCAAGGGCGATCACTTATTGGGTCTGCGGTCGCCTTCCTCCCTCCTTGCCATGGTGAGCTGGCCTCGAAAGGATAAGCGGGATGATCCCGCCCATCGCGAGAGTGTCGATCTCGAAGTACCGCGGTCCCTTGCACCCGGACGGCATCGAGATGCATCTCGACGACAGCATCTATCTCGGCGACAAGCGGGAGTACCGTCTGCGCCGTGGCGACTTCGTCGCCAAGGCGCACGGCGCGCGGCAACTTGCCTCGGGCAATGTATGGGCGCGGATCCCTGCCGAGAGCGTATGGGTCTTCGCGGCGGCAGCCCCGAAATAGTCATCGGTACCAACGCCGCTTGCTCTCGGGGCGGCCTCGTTTATCATTCGGTCTCGCACAATGACGTCACAGCCTCGCATTGCCCTGATCCATGCCACGCCCATCTCGATGGAGCCGATCAGATGGGCGTTCGAAGCGGGATGGCCTGGCGCCGAAACCGTCAATATCCTCGAGGACAGCCTGGCAGTGGACCGCGCCAAAACCGCTGACCTGACGAGCGACATGGTCCGGCGCGTCGAGGCCTTGGCCAGCTATGCCCGTTCGATCGGAAGCGATGCCGTGCTGTTCACCTGCTCGGCGTTCGGGCAAGCGATTGAACAGGCCGCGGCGAAGCTGGACGTTCCGGTCCTGAAACCGAACGAGGCCATGTTTGAGACGGCGATCCGCCGTGGCGGCCGCACCGCAATGCTCTACACTTTCCCGCCGTCGAGGGAAGGAATGGAGCAGGAGTTCCGGGACGAAACCGCCCGCATGGGCCAAGCTGCCACGATCACAAGCTATTTCGTGCCGGGCGCGATCGAGGCGGTGCGTGCAGGAGACGTGGAAACCCACAACCGGCTGATCGCGGCTGAAGCCGCCAAGCTGAGGGATTTCGATGCGATCGTCTTGGCACAGTTCTCCATGGCGCGCGCGCGGGATGCGGTCAAAGCGGCGACGAACATCCCCCTATCGACCAGTCCGGATGCGGCCGTCGCGAAGCTGCGCGTCCTTCTTGGCGCGGACCAACCCGCCTGACCAAAAGAAGGTCCCACGGAGCGCTCGACAGCTGCTCCGGTGGTTATTTCCAGATTTCCCGGGCAAGGCGCATGAAGTTGCCGCCTATGACGTCGCGGACCGCTCCTTCCGGCTGACCGCGACGAAGCAGAACCTCGGTCAGCTCTTTCATTTGGGCTGGTGCCGAATAGGTCGTTTCTCCCGCATATTCGCTCTTCGGCCAGAAATGCGGATTGCTGGCGATGATGTCGTCGATGCCTTCGATCTCGACCGGGAAAGCATGGTCGAGGCCGATGCCAACATGGCGTGGGCCAGCGAGATCGATCAGATATTCGACATGGTCGGCCAGCCGTTCGGAATCGGTGCGCGCCTCGCCAAGGAAACGACTGAGCCCGACAACGCCGACGATGCCGCCGGTGCGGGCGCAGGCCTTGATCTGCTCGTCCGTGATGTTGCGACCGTGGGCGCAGAGCGCTTTCGGATTGGAGTGCGAGAAGATGACTGGCCGGTCCGTGTACTCCATCACGTCCATGGTGGTGCGATAGCCGGTGTGGCTCACATCCACGAACATGCCGAGGCGGTTCATCTCGTCGATCACCTGCCGACCGAACGCGGTCAGACCCGGGTCTTCGTCATGGCATCCGCCGCCGGCAAGGTTGTTGCGGTTATAGGCGAAAAGCATCTGGCGCACGCCAAGGCCATGGTAGAACTCGACCATCTCAATCCGGCCGTCCAGGGCGTTCATGCCTTCGATGTCAAAGGTGACCGCCAGCTTGCCTTGCGCCTTGGCAGCGAGGATTTCGTCGGCCGACGAGACGAGCACGTAGTGGGCGGGACGCGCCAGGATCCAGTGGCGGAAGCAGCTGAGATTGGTCACCGTCATTTCCCAGGGCAGCAGATCGAACCCGACATCGATGGACAGATAGTCGACACCGGCGTCTCGCCAGATCCGCAGGTTGTTCAAGTCCGCGGCAGGATCCGGCATGAAGCCGGAATGGGCGTCCCAGACGACTTCGCTATCGAGAATGGACCGGGCTCTGGTTTGAAGGTTCATTGCCGTTCGTACCGGAATTTGCACCAGCCCCAATCTCTACCATATTGGCTAGAATGGGGAAGTTGCGTCCGGTACGCAGAGCAGGTGCAAACTGCCTGAAGCTGGATCTGCCGTCACGCGCAACGGAATCCGAATTGGCCTTCGCCAGCATCTTTCTGCCGAATGACTTCCGGCAAAAACGGGTTGCAGATAGGACCGCCGACGATCTTGTCGGCTCACGAATGGCTCAAACAAATCGAAATTCGCCCTCGCGAGCAAGGCGCCCGCAAAACGCGGACGCTCGCAGCCGGCAGCAACCTGTGTCGATCGTCCGTTACTCTTCCGTCTTGCCCTCGAAATCCAGAAGCTTGCCAACAGGCACGTACTTCTGCCCGTCGAACTGATAGAGCTGCAGTGCCTCAATCGGGAAAATATCGGAGCCGGCTTTGGTGTTCAGCTTGATCCCGTCCAGCAACAGTGGATCGTCCCACTTCTGCATGTTGAAGACGGTGTCGAGGAGCTCAGCCCGGGTCGGTTTCTTCATGTGCTCGAGCGCCTTCACAAGAGCATCGCCGGTCGCGTAGCCGACCTGTCCGATCGTGTTGGCGAAGACGAAGTTGACCTTGGCCGCGGCGATATCGTCCAGATACTGGTCGATACCCGCATCACCGGTTTTTTCCGGGCTAACGATCGGTTTCAGGAAATTCGAGGTGATGATGCCCTTGGCGTTCTCGAGCCCCACCGCCTGCAGGATCGGGTAGGCCGAGGAAAGGTTGGTGACGAGCGTCAGCGGCTTCCAGCCGCTCTCGGCCTGGAAGCGGATTGCTTCACCGCCTTGTTGCGGCGCGGCGATGATCACCAGCGTATCGGCGCCGGAAGCCTTGAGCGCTGTCAGTTGCGTTTCGACGGTCGGATCCTGCGAAGTCACCGGTTGCCGATCGACGACCTTGACGCCTGAGCCGTCGATGGCCTGGTCGAAGGCCTTCATGAAGGTTTCGCCGGTCTCGGTGTTGAGATAGAGGAGCGCGACCTTTGCCTCGGGCTTGTTGTCCTTCAGATAAGTGGCGAACGACGCCGCCTCGGTCGAGAAGGCCGGGACGAACCCTATTTCCTCGTGCGGCGCGTTCAGCTTGTGGACGCCTGAATACATGAAGACATTGGGCACTTTGCGTTGTTCGATATAGCGTCCGATGGCGACATTGTTCGGCGTGGCAGCCGTGCCGACAAGGGCGAAGACTTTGTCCTGCTCCACCATCTCGCGCACATTCGCAAGGGTTCGCTGCGGATCGAGCATGTCGTCCTTGATCACGAGCTCGATCTTGCGGGTCTTGCCGTCGGACATCTTGACGCCGCCCTGGGAATTGGCGGCCTCGACCCGGGCGCGGATGCCTTCTGCGACCGCGCCGACGACGGCGACGGGACCGGTGAGCGGACCGGTGATGCCGATCTTGACGGTGCTGTCGGTGATGCCCGGTGCCTCGTCAGCTTTCGCCGGAGCGACACCGACGGCTAGCGCAAGTATTGCCGCCGTCACAAGCATTCTTGGCATGCGTAAACATGGTCTCATAACTTCCTCCCTAATTGGCTGATTGATCCGGCTTTGCCGTTGGCGTTCGACCGCGCCGTCAAGGCAGCGGCAAGTCTCTCCAGCAGACCGGCAACCCCTCCGCGCGCCAGAAGCATGATGCCGATTAGTGCCAGCGCGTAGATGACGTTGCCGAGTGCGAGATTGATGCTGGACGTCCAGGTCGGGACGAAGGTGATGAACAGCCCGCCGATGAAGGCGCCGACAATGCTTGTCGAGCCGCCTACGATGCTCCCGATCACGATGGTGATGGAAAGTGGGGCGAGAAAGGACTGCGGGCTGATGAAGCCATTGAGGATCGCGAAGACGCCGCCGCCAAGTCCGGCGAGCGCAGAGCTGATGGCGAACGCCCACAGCTTGGTCTTGGTCAGATTGACGCCGAGAGCCTCCGCGATCTGCGGACTGTCCCGTTGCGCCTGGAGCGCGCGGCCGACGTCGCCGAGGAGAACGAGATAGACGATGAATGCCGCGACGCAGGCGCACCCCAGCGACACCAGATAGAGCCAGAGCTCGGAGTAATCGGCCAGGAACGCAGGCGGCTCCAGGGAATCGATCGGCAAGCCGGAGACTCCGCCCGTCCAACTGCCGAGCTTCAACAGAAGCTGCGGAAAGGCCGCCGCGACACCAAACGTGATGATCGCAAGTTGTAGCCCCTGCAGACGCAGGGCCGGCAGTCCGACGACGAGACCGGCCAGCGCGGTAAAAACAGCTGCCGCAGGCAGGGTCGCCAACGGGTGGACGCCATAGGTCGCGTTCAAGATGGCGGTGACGTAGGCGCCGATGCCGAACAGCGTCCCCTGGGCGAGGCAGATCTGCCCGGCAAACCCCATAAGCAGGTTGAGGCCAAGAATGGCGACCGCATAGGAGATGGCGATGCTCACCTGCTGCAACTGGAAACCTGACAAAGTGGCCGGCAGCAATGCGGCGACCAGCACAAAACCAGCGGTTGCCGCGACCGTGCGCCGAATGTCGTTGCTCATAGCTTGGTGACCTTCTGTGAGCCGAACAGACCGACCGGCTTGACCAGCAGGACGAAAAGGGTGAGCCCGATCGGGACCGCGATGCGCATGTCCGCACCCAGAAAGCCGATGTAGTTGGCGCCAAGGCTCTCGCTGACGCCCACCAGAAGGCCTCCGGCTATCGCGCCGAGCGGACTGTCCCAGCCGCCAACGGTTGCCGCGGCAAGGCCGTAGAATAGGATCGGGGTCATCATGGTCGGGCTCAAAAACAGCCGTGGCGCGACCAGCACCGCCGCGATCATTCCGATCGCCGCGGCGAAACCCCAGCCGAGCATCAGCATGCGCTCGACGTTGATGCCCACCAGAACGCTGCGAACGCGGTCGAAGGCCGCGGCACGCATGGAGAGCCCAAGCCTTGTGAAGGCGAAGAGGGAGGCGATGGCCGCGGCCAGGACAATGAGGATCAGCAAGGTACCGGCCGACGAAGCCAGCACCTGTACCTCACCGAGGCTGAAGCTGCCTTCGGGAAAAAGGCTGGGGAACGGCTTCTGCTCGGCGCCCCAGAGCCACGTCACCATCGCCTGGAAGAGCACAAACATGCCGAGCGTGACGACCACTGTCGCCTCGACTGGTGCTGCCAGGAGCGGGCGGACGAAGACCCGAAACGCCAAGATTCCCAGCACAAAGGAACCGGCCAGGCCGATTACAATCGAAAGCCACAATGGCAGGCCCCACAGGCATAGCTGCCAGGTGCAGTATGCCGAGAAAGTCGCCATTTCGCCTTGACCGAAATTGACGACGTTGGTGGCGCGAAAGATCAACACCAGTGCAAGGGCAAGAGCCGCATAGATGGCGCCGGTGGCAAGACCGCTGAGGACGATTTGCAGGAAAAGGGTCAAGCCCAGCCTCCCAACTGCAACGCCGAGGCCGTCGACCTGCGCGCCTTCGATCCGAGAGCCTTGGCCAAGGGAACCCTGGCGTTTGAGGACGGGGAAATGGCGGTTACCACCATCAGGAATGGCAGTCCGGCGGTATCGTGAATGTCGATGAAGGAGGCTGCATCGAGGCGGTCGGCCGACGCCCGCCTTGTAAGACGCGAGACCAGCACGAGGGCAATGACCAGCACGGCGTAGACTCCGCCTGGGGCAATGCCGCAAACAATGATCTGGTAAAACGTCGCCACGTTAGTCCCCAAGGTAAGATTTCTGGATATGCTCATCTGCAAGTATCGCGCCGGCTGAGCCGCCGGCCACGATATGCCCGGCCTCGATGACATAGGCGCGGTCGGCGAACTTGAGCGACAGGTCCGCGTTCTGCTCCACGACCAAGAGCGTCAAGCCATCGATGTCGCGGAGTTCCTTGAAGATCGCGAATATTTCGCGCGTGATGACGGGTGCGAGACCCAATGACGGCTCGTCGCATAGCAGCAGTTTTGGCCGCGACATGAGCGCTCGCGCAACCGCGAGCATCTGCTGCTCGCCTCCGCTCAGATTGCCGGCCAGTTGGGAGCGTCGTTCGCGCAATCGCGGAAAGCGATTGTACCACCGCTCCTTGTCCTGTCGGACCTGGCGGGCATCGGAGACGATTGTGGCGCCCAGCGTCAGATTCTCGTCGACCGTGAATTCCGTGAAAGTGCCTCTGCCCTGGGGAATCTGCGCTAAGCCGCGTTGCAGACGCCGTTCCGGCGCCATCTTTTGCAAGTCGCTTCCCATATAGGCGATCTCGCCGGCCGAGCGGATCGTGCCCGAAAGCGCGCGCAGCAAAGTGGTTTTTCCCGCGCCATTGGCGCCGAGCAGGACGACGAATTCGTTCTGCGCGATTGCGAGCGAGCAGTCAAAAAGCGCCCGTACCTTGCCGTAGGAGGCCGAGAGATTGCGGACGTCAAGCAGTCTCACGTGCTCCTCCCGAGATAGGCGCCGATGACGGCTTCATTGGTCCTGATTTCTTCGGGGCGTCCTGACGCCAGATTTCGACCCAGGTGGAACACATGGATCCGGTCGCACAGGCTCATGACCAAGCCCATGTGATGCTCGATCAGGAGGATCGAGAGCCTGCGGCTATGCCGGATCGTATTGACGAGGGTGCCGAATTCGGTGACCTCGCCATGGGTCAGTCCGCCGGCCGGCTCATCCAGCAACAGGAGCTTGGGCTCGGCCGCCAGGGCGCGTGCGATCTCCATCCGCTTTTGCAACGGATAGGGCAGGGAGTCGGCGCGCACGCTCGATAATGCGGCCATTCCCAACTCATCCAGAATTGATTCAGCCTTGCGGCGGACCGTCTTCTCCTCGGCCCACGCACCGAAGGGATTGAGAAGGGCACGCGCGACTTTTCCACCCATCTTGTGGTGTGCGCCGAGCATGACGTTCTCCAGGACGCTCAGCGAGCCGTACACGCCGACATTTTGGAACGTCCGGGCGATCCCGAGGCCGATGATGTCGCGCACCGCCGAATTGGAGATTATCCGACCCGACAGCTCTACGGTGCCGCGTTGAAGGCGTGCAAGGCAGGTGATGGCATTCAGGAAGGTGGTCTTTCCCGCGCCATTCGGGCCGATCAAGCCGCAAATCTCGCCACCGCCGACGTCGAGCGAGACATTGTCGAGCGCCTGCACGCCTCCGAAGCTGACCGATACGCCATCCGCCGCGAGCACAGGCAAATAGGCGTTGATATGTTCCTGCACAGCCACGCACTCCTCCCAGGCGTGTCAGCGGAACCGGCGCTTCCGCGTCTGTCCCACTTTAGATACCATATAGTATTTGAAGTCTGAGTCGTATGTCAACCGACTTCGCCGGTGCACCTGCACTAAGGCGAGGCGGGTTCCGGCCAGCTGCCCAGTCGGATTGACAAGGTTAGTGAGATACGCTTTGGTATTTGAAATCTGACCGGTATCCGGAAGGGGCCGGTCATGGAGAACTCAGACCGGGGAGGACGGTGTGACTTCATCCTGCCGCAAGGTGCCGCGAGCGTGTGCCCGCTATCCTATAGCCAACAACGGTAATGCGACGTGATTGGCGTTGCCCGATCGCCGCAGGAGGCCGTTATGCTGGCGGTCGCCATTTGCGGCCTTTTGTCGTTCGCCTTGAGCGGCCTGATGCGATGGGGGCGCGTCGATCGCCGTTGGTACGATCTCTTGATCCCGCTCGGCTTCTTCCTGTCCTACTGGTTGACCTACAATCGCCTTCCGTCCTTCCCTCCGGTCGGCGCCGTCAACAAGGTGTTCTACCTGGCGGCGGTTGGATCGATCCTGGGCGTGGCGACGGAATGGACAGGCAGCCGCAGGCTCGGACAGTTGCTGTTGGCGGCAATGCCGGTCGCCTCAGCAGCTTACATCGGCGATACGATTGCCCTGGCGCAGCCTTTCGACCTGGTTGTCGCCGCTCTGGCCGGAGCGGCAGCGCTATATGCACTTCATCGGGAAGCTGACTATCCCGATGAGGGATCAGGCCTGCGCCCTGCGATCATGCTCGCGGTTGCCAGCGCAGGCTTTGCTCCCATTGCCTTCATGGGGGCTTCATCATCCAGCCTGCAACTGTCTCTTGGCGTCGCCTTTGGCATCGCCGGCATCGTGGTTGGGCACCTGTCCCGGCCGAATTACCGCTTCGGATGGGCATCCTTGCTCGGCGGAGCGGCGGGCATGATGGCTGTGGCGCAGACCGTCGCGCTGATCACCCGCAAGATCGACCTTCTCGCCCTTGCGGTGCTCCTGCTGCTTTTCCTGGTCTCTTCGGCCTGCCGCGTGATCCTCGATCGTCTCGATCAGAAAACCCCTGCACTCGCCACGTTCGTCTTCGCAGGGTTTTGCCTGGTGCCGGCCGTCGCGGCAGTCGCAGTCATGCTGGCACGGAAGGGGTTCAGCCTTCCGCTGTGAATTCGCTTTTCGTGCATCAACAAAGGAGGATGGAATGAACTACAGACTGAAACTAGCTTTGCTAGCTGCACTCGCAACGGCGCCAATCGGGCCGGCAACCGCACAGCCGATCACGTTCGACATCGATCCGGTTCATTCCGGCATCGTGTTCTTCATCAATCATCTCGGCTTCTCCAACGTCATCGGCGTCGCAAAAGAGTTCTCCGGGGAATTCACCTTCGACAAGGACGCGCCTGAGGCCAGCAAGCTGCAGGCCAAGGTCAAGGTGTCCAGCATCTCCACCAACAATGCCCAGCGCGACAGCGACATCCAGGGCGCCGACTGGTTCAATGCCACCGAGTTTCCGGAGATCACCTTCGTCGGCACCAAATTCACCAAGTCCAGCGACAAGCAGGGCACCATCACGGGCGATCTCACCATCGCCGGTGTGACCAAGCCGGTGACGCTCGACGTGACCTTCAACGGCCAGGGCAAGAACCCGTGGGACGGCAGTCTTGAGGCCGGCTTCAGCGCGACTGCCAAGTTGAAGCGCAGCGACTTCGGCATTACGGCCAATCTTCCCCTGATCGGGGACGAGGTCACGCTGCGCATCGAAACGGAGGGGCGCGGCCGCAGCTGACGGCGGCTTCGCGTTGTCCTGAGCGCGCCGGACGTCCTCGCGGATGTCCGGCGGTGCTGACTGATAGGCTGCGCGTGGCAATCGTGCAGCAACATTCGCCCATGTAGCGGCAACGAGAGACCATGGCGCGCCGACGATCGGCGCGCCATGGTCTGGCTCGGCTCTCGGGAGGTGGCTGCGCGCTTAAGCGATCGACGAGCGATCGTCGGCTTCGAGGTCTTGCCACGAGCCACGCTCGTAGAGCCACCTGGCCGTATTCTTGATGCCGCCAAACGGAAAGACATGCAGCTGCGCGATTGCCGACTCCGGCTTTGCCCGCAGATGGTGCTCGATCGGGCCGACAAAGCTCTCCGGCGAGTGACTGGTGGCAAGGGCGGCAAGCGAGGCGCTGCGCTTTTTCAAGAAATTCAGCGAATTGCCGACGCCGCACAAGGCGGCGTATTTTAGCAAGGTCGTGATCTTGGCAGTACCGGCCACGCCAAGATGGATCGGCAGGTCCACCCCGGAAACCGCCAGGCCGTCCGCCCAGGCGATGAACTTGTCCGCGTCGAAGCCAAATTGGGTGACGACACGCATCTTTGCCCCGGTCCGCTCGGCCCAGGCGCTCTTCATCCGGAGCGCTGCAATCGCCGCCTCGTCGCCAAAGTCGCGACTGCCTTCCGGATGGCCGGCTACACCGACCTCGGCGATGCCGTACTTGTCAACGAAACCAGTCTCGAGCACCTCGAAAGAGGAGGAAAATGAACCGGCTGGGGTAGCCACGTCGCCGCCGATGATGAGCAAGTCGCGGACACCCGCTTCCTCAGCCAAAGCCTTCACCCGCGTTTCCAGCGCTTGGCGCGTGGTCAGTCGGCGAGCGGCCATATGGGGAACCGCGGTGTAGCCAAGGTCCGCGACGCGACGCGCTGCCTTGACCAGGGTCGGCGTGTCCGCCAGGCCGATATCGGTGATGTAGACCCGGACCCCCGACGGGAAAAGGCCCGGTAGGTCAGGGGAGTCGATCACCTGGCTTGGCGCCATCTCGATCGAGGCGCCGATAGAGGAGGGGCGGATAGCAGCTTTTTCCATGCGCGTGGCTCCGTTGTTAGGCGAAGACGACGGTCTTGCGTCCATTGAGCAAGACCCGATCCTGAAGGTGGAAGGCGACCGCGCGGGCCAGCACGCGGCGTTCGATGTCCCGACCCTTGCGAACGAGGTCCTCGGGCGTGTCGGCATGGGTCACATGTTCGACGTCCTGGGCGATGATCGGACCCTCGTCCAAGTCTTCGGTGACGTAGTGCGCCGTTGCTCCGATCATCTTCACGCCGCGCTCATGCGCCTGGTGATAGGGCTTGGCGCCCTTGAACCCCGGCAGGAAAGAATGGTGGATGTTGATGCAGCGGCCGGAGAGATAGGCTGAGAAGTCGTCGGATAGGATCTGCATATAGCGGGCCAGCACGATAAGCTCGGCGCCGCTATCTTCTATCACGCGCTTGATCTTCGCCTCCTGGGCGGCCTTGGTCTCATGGCTGATCGGGAAGTGGTGGAAGGGAATGGCGTCGTCGGAGGCGAGGTTGAGACCTTCTCGCGGATGGTTGGAGACGATGGCGACAACCTGCATGGGCAACTCGCCCAGTCGTTGGCGGTAAAGCAGGTCTACCAGGCAGTGGTCGAATTTCGAGACAAGCAGCAGAACCTTGCGGGGCAGGTTCTGGGGCCGCAATGTCCATTGCAGGCCGAAGCGGTTGACCTCCTCGGAAAAACGCCCGGCGAGATCATCGAGGGGCGAAGGCAAATCGAACGCTACCCTCATGAAGAACCGATCCGTCTCGGGGTCGTCGAATTGCTGGGCCGCGGTGATGTTGGCGCCATGTGCTGCCAAACGGCTCGCCACGCCGGCGACGATGCCCGGCCGGTTCTTGCATTGGAGCGTAAGCAGATAGGACTTTTCCATACCCGGTCTCCGGGTTGACGGCCGAGCTGAAGGGCAAGGCGGTTTCTCGCGTCGCAAAGCGACACCGGCAGGAGGTCCCGCCAGTCTGTTGTCGTCGGGTGCGGTTGCCGTGAGGGGAGGGCGGCCGTGATGCCGCCCTCGGTTCAGGCGTGCGGCTTAGGCGTTCTTGCGATAGCTGGTGCGTGCGTGCGCGTCGATCGGCGCCGGGTGGACGGTGGCGCGGATCTTGAACTGCACGTGGTCTTCAACCTGCACCTTGGAGGATGGCTTGGGCTCGCCCCAGACCACCACCAGTTCGGTGCCAGGCTCTGCCACTGCCGCATCCACGACCGCGATCGACATCATCGAACGGTAGTTGGCCGAGTATCCGGTATGAAGCGAACGCCCGGCCAAGCTTCCGTTTGGCGCCTCGACCCGGTCGTAGTGATAGGTCGCGTAGTGGGCGATCGGAAGGTTGATGAACTTCGCTCCGACACCTGGCTGGTACATCGAGGCCCACGCCTTGGCGACGTCGTCGCCGTTCCACTGCAGCGTCACCTTGCGGTTGGCCGTGGTCCGGCCGTCGGCGACCTGGGCCTCGAGGGCCTTGCGGCCGATGAAGTCGTGGTCGAATTTGACGATCTTTCCGTAGCCCACGTCGTAGGGCGAGAAGTAATAGTCCTCGATGTTCTCGGAAAAGAAGCTTCCGCCGAGAGACACATTGGCATCGATCTCGTCCGCGCCAAGCCACTTGCGGAAGCCCGCCGTGCTCTTGCCCGAGTAGAACGCCGGCAACGGGCGCGGAAGCCATCCGGACTCGAGCGAGTTGGTCAGGTAAGCCCGGCCGCCGACCTGAATCATGTTGTGCTTTTTGCCCGCCTCGAGCAGAGCGGCCCGAACGACCTCATGATCGGCCCAGGGCCCGACGAACTCGAAGCCTGGTTCGCCCGCCATGCCGTGGCGAAGCGCGCGGACCATCTTGCCGGCGATCGTGAAGCGGGTGCCGTGGAAGAACTTCACATCCGGCGGCTCGCCGCCGATGAGTTCCCGGATCACGTTGAACGCGCCAGGTCCCTGGATCTCGTAGCGGTAGCACAGCGGATTTCCCTTGCGGGCATAGGACGGATTGTCCCGCACGAGCTCGACGTCGTAACCGCCGGTCTCGGCATGATACTGAAGCCAGTTGATCGTCGGCGGAATGCCCACCGCCTGGAATTCGTCTTCCTCATAGCGGAACAGGATGTTGTCGCCGATGAGCTGGCCCTCGTCGTTGACCGCTACATACTGCTTCGCGGCGTTGACGGGAAAGTATTCAACGCTGTTGATCGCCGTGTCGCGGATGAGCTTCAGCGCATCCTTGCCGCGGATGTTCAGGTCGGCGAGATGGTGCGACTGGTCATAGAGCACGGCGTTGCTGCGCCAAGCGAGCTGTTCGTCGCGCCAGTTGGTGAATTCCGGCGTCACCGGCGTGCTGACGATCGGCGGGCTCTGCGATTCCCAGAGCATGGTTTGGGCGCTTCCAGCGTCAGCGATCTTCTGTTCGAGATTAGCAGCCATTTTCAATCCTCCTGTGCAGCTCCTTTCCGGCTAAGCCCTTGCAGGACATCTAACAACCCAATAGGTTCGATACAGGTGATCGAAATTTTGCATAGAGAGTAGGCGCCATGCTGTCGGAGGAACTTGCCCAGATCGACCTGAATGCTTTGCAGGCATTGGTCATGGTCAACGACTGCCGGTCCTTTTCAGAGGCGTCGGAGCGCCTCGGCGTCAACCAGTCGACGATCAGCTATTCGATCAAGCGGCTTCGAAAGGCCTTCAACGACCCGATGTTCGTTCGGCAGGGCAACTCGATCCTGTCGACCGACAAATGCCGTCAACTCGCCCAGGAAGCGCGCGATGTCCTCGAGCGCATGCAGGCGTTGTCCTCTCTGCAAGGTTTTGATCCCGCTACGTCCACGGGCAGCGTGACGATCTCCTGTAACCATCACGAGCGTATGTTCCTGATGCCGGCCTTCGTGCGCCAGGTCCAGCAGCAGGCGCCCCAGATCGCAGTCAACATTTTTGAATCCGCGGTGCACGGCAGGCAGCAGCTCAAGGAAAACATCTGCGATATCGTGCTTGGCCCGGTGGCGATTTTCGGCGATATCTACTACCGGCGCAAACTCTTCACCGACCGCTACGCTTGCATCATGGATTCCAGCCATCCGCTTGCGGCCGGCGAACTGACGATGGATCGCTACCGGCAGACGCGGCATATCGCCGTGACCCACAATGGCCAGTGGGAGGCGTTGTACTTCGCGGCGCTTCGGGCAATCGACGTCAGGATTACGCCGAGCGTGATCGTGCCGAGCCACGACAATCTTGAAGCATTGATCCGGGGCACGGAGCTGGTCGCGACCATTCCCTATCGCCTGGCCCGCCGGCTTTCGGACAAGTTGACGTTAAAACCTTTCCCTCTCGAGGTGCTGATCCAGATCGACATGTATTGGACCGAGCGTTCTCACTATTCGGGCCTGCATGCGTGGACGCGCCAGATCCTCGCCGACGTGGCGGCAACGATCTGAGCGGTCCGAAGCCCAGCCGAGGCTGGTGTGGTCTCTGGGATGGTAACCGCCGCGTCAGACAGTGGCGCCGAGCATGATCACGGAGATCGTCGCCGGCTGGTCGCCTGGATTGCGCCATGCGTGACGAGTGCCCTGCTGGACTACGGTGTCGCCGGCATTTAGCTCGACAGTCCTGCCGTCATCGAGTTCCAGGATCAGTCTGCCCTTGACCACCGTGACGTAGTCGACGGTCGGGGTCTGGTGCATGCCAGGGCTGTCCGGCTCCATCCGCTCGGCAATGCCAGGTGACGCCTCGATGAGTTCGGGACCAGCTACCGCGGGGTTCCATTCCGATGACATGTAGACGCTGTCGGGAGGGAAAGTAATGATCCAGAACGATGATCCGCCTGCCGGCATGACCATGGTGCCGGTCGTCTCCATGGGGTCCTTGTTGTCGATGCTCCGCAGCTCTGGCGCCTCCTCGATTTTCCACTGTGGCGACGATACGAAACCTGGCGTGTGGCGCAGGACCATTTCCCCAGGGGAGGGACCGTCACTGACGACCACTGACTTACCGGCGTTGTCCCTGCCAGTGACGATGCGCCGAACCTGCATATCAAACCTCCCAGGTAGATGTTCAAAGTCACAGTGCCGAGATGAGGCAAGCGAGCGCCCAAAAAAGCGGGAATTCCGGTCCCATCTGCTGCCAGCGCCATTTGGCGCCGTTGATCTTCACCACTGCGTAGGCTGCTCCGAGCAGCACGACGATCGCGCAACCGGTTGCTGCTTTCGAATAGACGTTGAAAATCATGCCGAGCGCGGCAAGCACCTCGAGGACGATTGTCAGGACAAGGAATGCCTTGCCAGGCTTCAGACCGGCCTTCTCAAATGTGACCGGCGCCTTATCGAAGTTCCTGACCTTCCCGATCAGATGCGGCAGGAACCAGACTCCACATAGGATCCTCAGGCAGTCCTGAGGCTGCAACTCGAACGGCATTGTACGTCTCCTCCCAGCAGCGTGACGGCTGCAGTCGTTGTGAGCGGGCCCGGTTTTGGCCGCCAGCCACCCTGCGAAATCGAGCGTAGGCCCGAGGGCAGCAGCGATGGTTGGTACCGGCACCGCAAATCG
The DNA here is from genome assembly GCF_003997315.1 of Mesorhizobium sp. M1A.F.Ca.IN.020.04.1.1. Classification (NCBI taxonomy): domain Bacteria; kingdom Pseudomonadati; phylum Pseudomonadota; class Alphaproteobacteria; order Hyphomicrobiales; family Phyllobacteriaceae; genus Mesorhizobium; species Mesorhizobium sp. M1A.F.Ca.IN.020.04.1.1. Next base: position 7,829 of record NZ_RZSN01000070.1, on the reverse strand, counting down.
GGTCTTGCGTCTCCCAATCCAGATACTGTACGGTATCCACAGTCCAATCGGAATGTCAACTCGATCCGGTTTGGCGGTATTTGAGGAGGAACATCGTGACAGTGATGATGCGCGCCGCACGGTTGCATGCGGTAAACGAACCAATGCGGATCGAGGAGATCGCCAAGCCTCGAGCGTGCGGAACAGATGTCGTGGTCGAGGTCAAAGCCTGCGGTATGGTCCCGAACCTCGCCAACGTGCTGAACAACTGGGAGAACTGGTATCCTCACCAGCCGCTGCCTCCCAAGCCCGCGACGTTTGGCCTTGACCCCGCCGGCATCGTGCACGAAGTGGGCGAGCAGGTCGTTGCCTTGAAGCCCGGAGACCGTGTCTACGTCAATCCGTTGCGTTCGTGCGGTGCCTGCCACGCCTGCGCCAGCGGCAACCAGATGAAGTGCGACTACTTCACCTTCGCCGGATATTTCGGGTTCAATCGCAACAGCCTGGAAATCTACAAGCGCTATCCCGGCGGCGGCTTCGCTCAATTCATGCGCGCGCCCCAGAGCGCCATCGTCAAGATACCCGACAATATGACGTTTCCGCAGGCTGCCCGCATGGGCTATCTCGGCACGTCCTATTCGGCGCTCAAGAAGCTGGGCAACCTTGCGGGCAAGTCGCTGATCATCAACGGCGCGACCGGGACGCTGGGTGTCGGCGCCACCATGTTCGCGCTCGCCATGGGGATATCCACCATCTACGCGGTCGCGCGCGGCAAGCCATTGCTGGAAAAGCTGAAGCGCCTCGCGCCGAACCGGATCGAGATTTTTTCCAGCCTGGACGGCAAGGTCGCGGACTGGGTGCGCTCCAAGCACCACTCCGGCGCGGATCTCATGCTCGACAGCCTTGGCGCGGTGGCCGACGTCAACGCCATGAGGGACGCGATGATGGGCGTCAAACGCGGCGGCACCATCGTCAACATCGGCGGTACGGGCGCCGACATGCTGTTCAACACCAAATGGTGGATGGACAATTCGATGGTGCTCACCGGTTCGGCCTGGCTCAGCACCGCGGAGGGCATCGAGATAGCGGAGCTGGTCCGGTCTGGCGCGGTCGACCTGTCCGTGCTGGAAGCCCGCACCTATCCGCTGGACCAGATCAATGAGGCGATCAACGGCGTAGCCTCGGGCGACGGTGGCTTCACCAACTATGTGCTGGAGCCCTGAGCTGCGGTTGGAGAATGCCATGATAATCGACTGCCACGGTCACTACACCACCGAGCCCCCGGCGCATCATGCCTATCGCAAGGCCCAGGTGGCGTTTGCCGAGGGCCAGCGCGACGCAGGTCCGGTCTATCCCGCCATAAGCGACGAGACGCTTCGCGCGACCGTCGAAGAAAACCAGCTTCGTCTTCAGCAGGAGCGCGGCTCGGACGTGACAATTTTGTCGCCCCGGGCCTCGGGCATGGGTCATCATGTCGGCAGCGCTGCGCTGAATGCCGAATGGTCCCGTGTCTCCAATGATCTCATTGCGCGCATCGTGGACCTGTTCCCGCTGAACTTTGCCGGTGTCTGCCAGCTGCCGCAGTCGATGAGCGGTGACCTCGCTCCTGTGCTGGCTGAACTCGAGCGCTGTGTGGACGAGCTCGGCTTCGTCGGCTGCAATCTCAACCCCGATCCGTCCGGCGGCTTCTGGTCCGCGCCGCCAATCTATGACCGCTACTGGTATCCGCTCTTCGAGAGGATGGTCGAGCTCCAGGTGCCGGCCATGATCCATGTCTCGGGCGCGTGCTCGGACTGCCTGCACACCACCGGTGCGCACTACATCAATGCCGACACCACGGTGTTCATGCAGCTGATCCAGGGCGACCTGTTTCGCGCTTTCCCAGACCTCAAGCTAATCATTCCCCACGGCGGCGGCGCGGTTCCCTATCACTGGGGCCGCTATCGCGGGCTGGCAATCATGATGGAAAAGCCGGATCTCGCCACGCACCTGATGCGCAACGTCTATTTCGACACCTGCGTCTACCACCAGGCGGGGATCGACACGCTGTTTCGCGTGATCGGTCCGGACCACATCCTCTTCGGCTCGGAACTGCTGGGCGCGGTCAAGGCGGCTGACCCGCTGACCGGCTTCAACTTCGACGACACGCGCCGTTACATCGATGCTTTGGGCCTCGACGAAGCCGACCGCGCGGCGGTGTTCGAGGGCAATGCGCGCAAAGTCTACCCGCGGCTGGACGAGAGGCTCAAGCGACAGGGTCGCTAGCGAGGTCCGGCCGGCACGAATCTCTGGAGATATCAATGGCAAAAGTCGTGACAAACACCGAACGTACGCCGATCGAAGTGTGCGACGCACTGGGCGCGCTGGGGGTGGCAACCGTTCACGAGGCCCAGGGACGCAAGGGGCTGCTGGCCTCGCGGCTGCGTCCCATCTATGACGGCGCCAGGATCGGCGGCAATGCGCTTACCTGCGAGGTGGCGCCGGGCGACAACTGGACCATTCATGTTGCATTGGGGCAGGCGCGGCCGGGCGATGTGCTCGTCGTGACTCCGATCTCTCCATGCGAAGACGGATTTTTCGGCGACCTTCTGGCTGAATCGGCGATGGCGCTCGGCATCCGAGGCCTCGTGATCGATGCCGGCGTGCGCGATGTGGCTGCTTTGCGAGCGATGAAGTTCCCGGTCTGGTCGAAGGCGATCTTCGCTCAGGGAACGGTAAAGGAGACGCCGTGCGATTGCCAGGTTCCGATCATCTGCGCCGGTGCCCGCATCTGCCCTGGCGACGTGATCGTCGCCGATGATGATGGCGTCTGCGTGGTGCCGCGTGCCAATGCCGAGTTGGTTGCGAGAACGGCACGAGAGCGGGAGGCGGCCGAGGAAGACAAACGTCGCCTCTACGCTGCAGGCAAGCTCAGCCTGGACGTCAACTCAATGCGCGAACGGCTGCGCTTGAAGGGACTTGTCTACGAATAGGCACCCGACGTCCACGAAGGAGAATCGGTCGGCCCACCAACGTGGCGTGGCATGGTTCGCGTCAGGACGCTGCAGTCCGCTTGCGCACGGCCTTTCCGTTCTTGTGCCTAAAAAGATGAGCCTCGTGCATCGACGTCAGCGCGACCCGCACCATTTCGCCGGGCGCCCTGTCGTCCATAAAACTCGACATGCCGCCATAGACGAGTTCGAGGACGATACCGCCGACATAGAGTGGCCGGGGTTCCGCATCCCCATACGGAAACAGCTTCTCCGACAACAGCCTGCCCAGCCCTTCCCACTGGTCCCTGAACAGGCGCAGGTGCCGATCCTCCAGCGTGTTGTCGCGGCGCGCGATGCGCAGCAGGTCGATGGCCAGCGTTCCCCAGCGCTTGTCCTTGGCGCGTTGGTTGGCCCATTCGCAAATGGATTCGATGACATCCTTCGGCTCGTCAACGCTGCGAAGCCTTTCGGTCAGTTCGACCACATCTCCGCCGGCGTTGCGCTCCAGCAGTTGCAGGAAGATGTCTTCCTTGTTCGTGAAATTGGAGTAGAAGGCCCCCTTCGAGAAGCCGGCCTCCTCTGCGATCCGCTCGATCGATGCGCCGGAATAGCCGTCTCGGGCCACCATCTCGCTGGCCGAAGCCAAAAGCTTTTCGCGCGTCAAGGCTTGGCTTTGTTCACGGGTCAGTCGCGCCATCTTTGATCATCCAATGAACGTATCGGGATACCCAGCGTATCTGAGCAAGCAACTTAGGGTCGTCGACCTCCAAGGGCAAGCGAAGGTGAGGGGTCAGTTGCGGGATTGCTTTGGTGCACGGCAGGATGGGTTCAGCCGACAGTGGTGCAAGCGGCGTCGAGGTAAGAAGCATCGAAGGCGTGCAGCGCTTGGCTCCGAAGGGCCTCATCGAGCAAATGCGCGCGGATCATCAGGTCGATCGTCGTGCGCAATGCGTTTGCCGGCACGGCCAGCTTGTCCGGCCACATGCCCATGTCACGCATGTATCCTAGAGCACGATTGGCCAGGGTGGAGCTTTCCGGCGTGGTGATGCGTTGGAAGATCGGCAATGTTACGTCCTGCCGCGCCGGTTCATTGGTGATCGCATGGGCCTCAATCAGGGCGTTGATGAAGCGTATGACCACATCTCGATTGGCTTGCAGCCACGATGATCGGCCGATGACCGCGGTGAAGAGGATCTCGGGTATGAACTCATTGACCTCGCCGATCAGCTTGTAGCCTTGGTCCTCGGCCAGGAAGTTCCACGGCGCGGGCTGGGGAGCACAGTCGACTTGCCCGGCCTGCAGCGCCTCCCACCGTTTGGTATGAATACCCGCAAGCACGAATTCGTAGTCGGCGGGGTAGTGCAGTCCTTGGGAAGCCAGCACAATCTGCGTGTAAATCGCAGTACCCTCGGTGAGCGAGGACGTGCCAATCCTCTTTCCTCGAAGGTCCGCCAGGGTGGCGATTTCTGGCCGCGCCACGAGAGACATCGGCAGCCGCACTGCATTGGCCGCAACAATGCGCAGTTCTCCACCGTTCACGAAGTCCGCGACTGCTCCTTCTGGCGGCGTAATCGCAAGGTCGGCCTCACCCTCAAGGACAGCTCCCGTTGCCTTGTCGACGCTGCCGAAGCGCTTGTATTCGATGGCAATGCCGTGCTTGCCGAATAATCCCAACTCGTCTGCAAGGAAGACCGGAAGCCAATTGAATCCCTGCGCTCCGCCCGCGAGGCGAAGCTGGGCAGGCGTGGAAGGATCAGCTGTCGTGTTTTCGGCCATTGGCTCCTCCCGCCGGTATTCAGCACTGGGCGTTTAAATACTATAGGTATTGGAATTCTAAGCGGTATGTCAACCGGCCGCGCTTTTTTCCTCGCAGCCCGGCTGACTGAGCTACCGTGAACAATGGTCCGCGTGCTCTCGATCGCGAAAAGCGGCCAACAGGGGCTACGGCCCTTGGCACCATACTGCACATGCTATCGTGAATTCGAAGCGGTCCTAAACGGCGCCGCTTCTCTTAAGTCCAGTTCCGGACGCCAGATTCTTGCTGCCGGTCCACGCAATCCAAGGCCCTAGCCGAGTGCCCTAGACGAAGACCTGATCGATTTAGCTAAATCATTGAATAAAAGATGAAAATGGTTGGCTGGGGCGCCAGGATTCGAACCTGGGAATGTCGGTACCAAAAACCGATGCCTTACCACTTGGCGACGCCCCAGCAGCCGGGCGGTGCCCGCTGCGCGCGGCCTTATAGGACGAGCCGGTCGAAAGCTCAATGCCTGGACCTCTGACATCCAAAGTAATCTAGCCGCATGTCTGCGCCGGCGGATTGCCGCCGCGTTCGGGCGTAATCTGGAGGGAGATCGATCCGGCGACCGGAATTGCGGGCTATTCGCCCCACACGGCCAACTCGTTGCCGGCCGGGTCGGTGAAGTGGAACCGCCTGCCGCCTGGGAAGGAAAAGATCGGCTTGATGATGCTGCCTCCGGCATTCTCAACGGCCTCCAGCGTCTCCTCCAGGTTTTCGGAATAGAGCACGGGCAGCGGTCTGGCGGGCGCTTCGCCCGCATCGGCCTGGAAGCCGCCGTCGAGCCCCTCGGCAAAAGCGGAGTAAGTTGGCCCGTAATCGGTGAAAGACCAGGAAAACGCCGCGCTGTAGAAGGATTTGACGCTGTCCAGCGTGCCGCCGGTGGCCGGAAGTTCCAGATAGTCGAGTTTTCCCTCGAGTTTCATCGCGCTACTCCACTTTGTTCTTGTTGTGTTCTATCTCGCGCAACTCACACCGGCAAGTCTTTTTGACGCAGCTTTTGCTTAATCGATTGTAGTCGCGGCGCTTGCTTTGCCGGCGCTTGCCTTTCGCAATGCAGCATCTTATCGCTCGGATCGGAAGGGCGGGGACCGGGGCCTTGGCCCGGGTGTTGTCTATCTTCCAAGGGACCTGGAGGGCATGCATGACCAAGTGGGTTTACACCTTCGGCGACGGTGCCGCTGAAGGCCGAGCCGGTGATCGCAACCTGCTCGGCGGCAAGGGCGCCAACCTTGCCGAGATGTGCAGCCTCGGCCTGCCGGTGCCGCCGGGCTTCACCATCACCACTGAAGTCTGCAATGCCTATTACGCCAACGGCCGCACCTATCCGACATCGCTTGAAGCGGATGTCCTGGCGGCGCTCGACCATATCGGCAGGCTCACCGGCCGCAATTTCGGCGATCCGTCGAAGCTGCTTCTGGTCTCGGTGCGCTCCGGCGCCCGCGCTTCGATGCCAGGCATGATGGATACCGTGCTCAATCTCGGCCTCAACGACGAGACGGTGGAGGCGCTTGCCGCCGATTCCGGCGATGCCCGCTTTGCCTATGACAGTTACCGCCGCTTCATCCAGATGTATTCCGACGTCGTCATGGGCCTCGATCACGAGGTTTTCGAGGAAATTCTCGAGGACCAGAAGGCGAGCCTCGGCCATGAGCTCGACACCGAACTGACGGCCATCGAATGGCAGGGTGTGATCGCGCTCTACAAGGCCAAGGTCGAGGAGGAGCTCGGCAAGCCGTTCCCGCAGGACCCGCGCGAGCAGCTCTGGGGCGCCATCGGCGCCGTGTTTTCGAGCTGGATGAACAACCGCGCCATCACCTACCGTCGCCTGCACGACATCCCGGAAAGCTGGGGCACGGCGGTCAACGTCCAGGCCATGGTGTTCGGCAATATGGGCGACACCTCCGCCACCGGCGTTGCCTTCACCCGCAATCCCTCGACCGGCGAAAAGCAGCTCTATGGCGAATTCCTGGTCAATGCGCAGGGCGAGGACGTGGTGGCCGGCATCCGCACGCCGCAGAACATCACCGAGGCCGCGCGCATCGCTGCGGGCTCCGACAAGCCCTCGCTGCAGAAACTGATGCCGGAAGCTTTCCAGGCCTTCGTCGATATTTCCGACCGGCTGGAGAAGCATTACCGCGACATGCAGGACCTCGAATTCACCATCGAGCGCGGCAAATTGTGGATGCTGCAGACCCGCTCCGGCAAGCGCACCGCCAAGGCGGCGCTCAGGATTGCCGTCGAGATGGCGAAAGACGGGCTGATCACGAAAGAGGAGGCGGTCGCCCGCATCGATCCGGCCTCGCTCGACCAGCTCCTGCATCCGACCATCGATCCCAAGGCGGCGCGCGACGTCATCGGCGTCGGCCTGCCGGCCTCGCCGGGTGCGGCCACCGGCGAGATCGTCTTCTCCTCCGGTGAGGCCGAGGATGCCAAGGCGCAAGGCCGCAAGGTCATTCTCGTGCGCGTCGAGACCAGCCCGGAGGACATCCACGGCATGCATGCCGCCGAAGGCATCCTCACCACGCGCGGCGGCATGACCAGTCATGCCGCCGTGGTGGCGCGCGGCATGGGCAAGCCCTGTGTGTCGGGTGCCGGCTCGCTGCGAGTCGACTACAAGGCCGGCACGCTGATCTCGATGGGCCAGACCTTCCGCAAGGGTGACATCATCACCATCGACGGCGGCAACGGCCAGGTGCTGAAGGGCGCCGTCGCCATGCTGCAGCCGGAGCTGTCCGGTGACTTCGCCGCCATCATGGAATGGGCCGATGCCGCGCGCCGCATGAAGGTGCGCACCAATGCCGAGACGCCGCTCGACGCGCGCATGGCGCGCTCCTTCGGCGCCGAAGGCATTGGCCTTTGCCGCACCGAGCACATGTTCTTCGAAGGTGACCGCATTATCGCCATGCGCGAGATGATCCTGGCCGACACCGAGAAGGACAGGCGCTCGGCGCTCGACAAGCTTCTGCCGATGCAGCGTTCGGATTTCCTCGAGCTGTTCGAGATCATGGCGGGCTTGCCGGTGACGATCCGCCTGCTGGACCCGCCGTTGCACGAATTCCTGCCCCAGACCGACGCCG
>NZ_RZSN01000006.1:0-69799 GCF_003997315.1 Mesorhizobium sp. M1A.F.Ca.IN.020.04.1.1 | reverse complement strand
GTCTTGATGTCGTAACGAGCAGAGGAGGTCGGCGACCTCCGGTCTCGGATTGCCTGAGCAGTCAAGCGGCCTTGAGGTTCTTCAAGGCCTTTTCGAAGGCATCCTTGATCGGCATGGATACGTCTTCGGTGGCTCTCAACATCACCGCCTGCAGGGTCTTGGCCTGCTCGACGGAAGTGTCGATCTGTTTGTTCACGAAAAGCGGCCTGCAGCTCGAAGAACTCGGACGGCGACTTCACGGCAACCAGTGCTTCCAGGTGAGCGAAGCCGGCTTCGGCATTGGCTCGCAGAGCTGCAATCGTCTTCAGCGACACCTCGTTGCGGGTGGTCTTGGCCACCTCAAGGGTCGACTCAAAAGCCTTTTGAGTCGTCTCGGCGTTCGATTCCAATTTGGAAAATGCTTCCTTCGCCTGCTCAATGCCCTGTTCGGCGACAGCGCGAACCTGCTCGGTAACCTTGTACGGCTCGTAAGTAGCGGATTCCGCGTTTTCGATCGTTTCGGTCTTGCCGGGGATCTTGGACATTTTCCATCCTTTTCCAGAGAGTGGCATTACACAAAGCCCCCCTGTTTCATCTACGAATTTATGAAGGGGCGAATTGCCGCTCGAGGGCACCACTGCGGCGGCCCGGCGCGCCGCTGGCGGCGATCGGTGCTAACGAGATTGACCGTCACCTTCTTCGACCCAAAAAGGAGCGGCCTCTTCGCAATCCATCGCTGCATTCGACCCTGGCGCGACCTTCTCAGTTATTCTTGTACAGCCAAGACTCCGTCTCATGCCAAAACGGCCAAGGCGTCGGCGAAGAAACGGTCGCCGCCGAAATTGCCTGATTTCAGGGCAAGCAGCAGTTCGCCGTGCGGGCTGCCGAGTGCACGCAGCGCTGGGACACCCGCGGCGATTTCGGGGCCCAACTCGAAGGCGGGAATGGCAAGCTGGTCCACGACGGCGCCGGACGTCTCGCCGCCCGCCACGACCAACCTGCGCACGCCGAGTTCGACCAGACCTTCGGCGATGGTCGCCAACGACTGCTCGATCGCATGACCGGCAGCGTCGCGTCCATGCCGCGCCTGCAGCGCCGAAACCACCTCGGGCGATCCGCTGCTGGCGATGAGGACGGGGCCATCGGCCAAGCGGGCGGCGGCCCAGGCGAGCGCACGGTGCGTCTCCGCCACTCCGCTCATCAGCCTTTCCGGATCGAGCCTCAGCACCGGCATCGTCTCTTCGGCGCGGGCAATCTGCGTCAGTGTCGCCCGCGAACAGCTGCCGGCGAGGCACGCCGCAGGCCCCTCGACCGGCCGGTCCCGCAGCACCGTCCGTTGATGGCGCCGCGCGGTGCCGGCGGCGACCAGGCCGCGGGCGAGACCCAGTCCCAGGCCGGACGCTCCGACCGACAGGCGTTGTGCCAAGGCTGCCGCGCCGATCGCTTCAAGATCGCTCTCAAAGACGGCGTCGGCGATTGCCGCTCCGGCTCCATCTTGGGAAAGCGCCGCGTTGCGCGCGCGGATCGCGTCTGCGCCGCGCGCGACCGTCGCGAGGTCGACCGACCCGACCGCTGCCATGCTCTGCCGGGCGAGTACGCGCACCAGATTGGCATCGCGCATGGGATTGAGCGGGTGATCCTTGAGCGGACTCTCGTTGAGCGGCACCGCGCCGACGAAAAGATTCCCCTGGTAGACGGTTCGGCCGGTTTCCGGAAAGGCCGGCGTCACCAAAACCGATTTCTCATCCACGTCGTGACGCAAGGCGTCCAGCACCGGGCCGATATTGCCGGCATCGGTGGAATCGAAGGTCGAGCAGATCTTGTACATCACATGCGCTGCCCCGCGGGCGCGCAGCCATTGGTCGGCCGCGCGAGCGCGCTCCACCGCCTGCGCTGCCGCAACCGAACGGATCTTGAGCGAGACGACAACCGCGTCGACCTCGGGAAGATCGAGACCTGCGGCCGGAATGCCGATGGTTTGAACCGTGCGAAGACCTTCCTTGGCGAGCGTGTTGGCCAGGTCGGACGCGCCTGTGTAGTCGTCCGCAATTGCGCCGAGGGCGAGGCTCATGGCGAAACTCCGATGCCAGCCTGGGGAAGGGGCTCGCCGGCAAAGGGGGCGAACCAGCCGAGCCCCTCAAGTGTCGTGCCGCTGGGCCGATATTCGCAACCGACGAAACCATCATAGCCCAGCCGGTCCAGTTCCGCGAAGATGAACCGGTCGTTGAGCTCTTCCGAAGTCGGCTCATGGCGGGAGGGCACGCTTGCTATCTGGACATGGCCAATGATCGGCAGCAGCCGGCGCAACGCCATGACGACATCGCCATGCAGGATCTGGCGGTGGTAGACATCGAACTGCAGCTTGAGGTTGGGCAGCGCCAGTTCGCCGATGAGCTGTTCGGCAAAGTCGAAGTCATTGAGGAAATAGCCCGGCATGTCGCGACCATTGATCGGTTCGATCACCAGATCGATGCCGCGATCGGCAAGCTTGCCGGCGGTCCAGAGGATCGCTTTGCGATAGGCATCCATGGCCGCCCTGTCCCCGCGAGCGGCGAGCCCCGACATCAAATGCAGGCGCTTCACGCCCGTGGCCTCCGCGTAGGGAAGGGCAGATGCCACGGCGGCCTGAAGCTCGGCGAACCGATCGGGCAAGGCGGCCAGTCCTCGCTCGCCGGCGGCCCAATCGCCAGGCGGCAAATTGAACAGAGCCTGGGTCAAACCGTATCTGCGAAGGCGCTCGCCGATCACCTCGGGCGTGTGCTCGTAAGGAAACAGGAATTCGACCGCACGGAAGCCGGCATCGGCGGCCGCCTGGAACCGATCCAGGAACGGCCACTCGCTGAACATCATTGTCAGGTTGGCGGCAAAGCGGGGCATGGGCGATCCAGTCTTCCTCAGGCCGATGTCAGGCCGGTTGGCTAGGTTTGCGGGTAGGCAGTTCGGTGCCGGTGATCTTTGCGTAGAGCCGGGCGACGGATGCGTCGTCGTCCCGGCCCATTCCAGCCGCCGAGGTCGCCAGGAACATCTGTAGCGCGGCTGCGGCCACCGGCACCGGGAATTTGGCGCTGCGGGCCATATCCTGAATGATGCCGAGGTCCTTGACGAAGATGTCGACCGCGCTGCGCGGTGTGTAGTCGCCGTCCAGCACGTGCGGCACCCGGTTCTCGAACATCCACGAATTGCCTGCGGAGGCAGTTATCACCTCGTAGACCTTGCGGATGTCCAGCCCTTGCCGGGCGGCAAATGCGATGGCTTCGCTGGCCGCCGCGATATGCACGCCAGCAAGCAACTGGTTGATCATCTTGAAGGCTGCACCAACGCCCGGCTCGTCACCGAGTTCATAGACGTTGGCGGCTATTGCATCCAGTGCCGGCCGCGCTCTGGCGAAGGCGGCAGGGCTGCCGGAGGCCAGAATGGTGAGCGCACCCTCGGCGGCGCGCACCGACCCGCCGCTGATCGGCGCGTCGAGATAGAGCCGTCCCGTCGCTTCGAGCGGCGTGGCAAGGCGGCGCACCGCATCGGGATCGATCGTGGCCGAGGAGACGAAAACCGCGCCCTCGGCCATGGTTTCGGCGACGCCGTTCGTACCGAACAGGATGGCCTCCGTTTGCGCGGCGTTGACGACCACCGACACGACGACGTCGGCACCTTCAGCGGCCTCGGCGGGGCTTGCCGCGCCTCGGCCGCCCGCGTCGACGAGCCGGGCGATGGCCGCGGCGTCCACGTCGAGGCCAGCCACTTCAAACCCGGCCCGCCTGAGCGACATGGCCATGCCAAGTCCCATGGAACCGATGCCGATCAGGGCGGCCCGGTTCGTCCTTGCTCCGGCGGGGTTTTCCTTGCTTCGATCATAAACGGTCATCACGGAGATCCTTATTCGAAACGCAATCCGGTTTAGCGATTGACCAGCTTGGGTGGCGTCGTCAGCACCGGGACCGCGCCGAGCACCAGGATTGCGGCGAGCGCATACATGCCGACCTGCGTTGCGCCGGTCAAATCCTTCAGGTAGCCGACGAGATACGGGCTAACGAAGCCGGCCAGATTGCCGACCGAATTGATGAGCGCAATGCCTGCCGCGGCACCTGTCCCGGCGAGAAATGACGTCGGCAGCGACCAGAACAGCGGCGCACAGGTGATCGCTCCGGCCGCTGCAACGGACAGGAAGGCGATGGCGATCGTCAGATTCGAGCTGGCGGCCGCGACGACGAAACCGACGGCCCCGAGCAGTGCCGGAACGACCAGGTGCCAACGGCGCTCGCGATGCCTGTCAGCGCTGCGTCCGAACAGATTCATGACCACGACGGCACAGATGAAGGGGATCGCGCTAATCAGTCCGATATTGAAGTTTCCGGTGATGCCGGTCGCCTTGACCAGGGTCGGCATCCAGAAAGTCAGCCCGTACTGGCCCATCACGAAGGTGAAGTAGATCAGGCACATCAGCCAAACTCGGCGATCGCGGAAGATACCGGCTACCGAATGCCCACTCTCCTTGTGACGCTCCTCGCGTGCGATCTCCTCTTCCAGGGTCTGCTTTTCCGTTTCGCTCAGCCACTTGGCTTGACGAATGCCGTTGTCGAGGAAGAACAAGACAGCGATGCCGAGCAGGACGGCTGGAACCGCCTCGATAAGAAACATCCATTGCCATCCGGCGAGGCCGTGGGCGCCATCGAACGAATCCATGATCCAGCCGGAAAGAGGATTGCCCAATATGCCCGAGACCGGGATCGCGGACATGAACACCGCGATGATCTTGGCCCGGCGGTGCGAGGGATACCAGTAGGTGAGGAAAAGGATGATCCCCGGGTAGAACCCGGCTTCGGCGACGCCCAGCAGAAAGCGCAACAGGTAGAATGTCGGCGCGGACGTGACGAACATGAAGCCAGCTGAGATCAAACCCCAGGTGATCATGATGCGCGCGATCCACATGCGCGCGCCGACCTTGTGAAGAATGACGTTGCTTGGCACCTCGAAGAGAAAATAGCCGATGAAGAAGATGCCGGCGCCGAGGCCGTAGACGGTCTCGCTGAAGCCGAGGTCGGCCGACATCTGCAGCTTGGCGAAGCCGATATTGACGCGGTCGAGATAGGCAACGACGTAGCACAGCATCAGGAACGGCACGATGCGCCAGAAGACCTTGCTGTAGGCGGTCCTCCTCGTTTCGATTTCAGCTACGGCTTGCGCCGGTAGCGCAGGTGTAAGCACGGTCATTGGTTCCTCCCTTGACTGTGAATGGGGTGTCAGCGCGCCCCGCCGGTGGCGGTTTTGGCAGCGCTTGCGTAACCGGATAACATGGATTGGCAGCGCTGCCAACGAAAAAGTGGCAGCGCTGCCAACAATTGTTTGAAAACGTTGCCGCGACATGGCAAAAGAGATGGACGGAAGCGAGGACGGTCGAGTGCGACGTCGCGCTCCAGCGGGGAGATCGAAAGTGGCCGACGAGCTGGCCGACGGCACGCCGACGGGGACGACGACCCTTACCGATGTCGCACGCGCGGCCGGCGTCGGCGAGAGCACCGCCTCGCGCGTGTTGCGCGGGCACGGTTCATTTTCGGCCAAGACACGCGAGAGCGTCCTCAATGCCGCGAGAAGCCTCGGCTATGTGCCGAACCGCATCGCCGGCACGCTGGCCTCGACCGGCTCCAAGCTGGTCGGGATCGTGATACCGTCGCTCAGCAACATCGTCTTTCCGGACATGCTGCGCGGCGCCAACACGGTGCTGGTGGGCGCCGGGTTCCAACCTGTCGTCGCGGTGACGGACTACGAACAGGGCCGCGAGGAAACCCTCGTCGAGTCGCTGCTTAGCTGGCGTCCGGCGGGCATGATGGTGGCCGGGCTCGAACACACCGAGCGTACCGTGGCCATGCTCAGGCACGCCCGCATCAGGGTCGCCGAACTGCTCGATTCCGATGGCGATGGCATCGACATCGTCGTCGGTTATTCCAACCGCGAGGCGGGAGGCGCGAGCGCGCGTCATCTGGTCTCGCGCGGCTATCGGCGCATCGGCTATGTGGGCCACGATCTCAGCCGCGATCTGCGCGCCGCCAAACGCTTCGCCGGATTTCGCTCGGCGCTCGCAGAGGCAGGCCTTGAAGTCGCCGCGGAAGAAATCATTCCCTCATCTTCGTCGATCGAGGCCGGGCGCGAGGGTCTCGGCCGGCTGCTCGGGCGCGCCCCCAATCTCGATGCCGTCTATTTCTCTAACGACGACATGGCGATTGGCGGTTATTTCCATTGCCTTGCCCGCGGCATCGCCATCCCCGGCCGGTTGGCGATTTTCGGCTATAACGGCCTGGACGTCGCCCGCGCGGCGCCGCAACCGCTTTCCACCATCCGGACGCCACGCGTCGCGGTCGGAGAGACCGGCGCCCGGCTGGTCTGCTCCGACGGGCCGCCGACGAAGATCGATCTCGGGTTCGAACTGATCGAGGGAGCCACAACATGAGCGAGGCCAAACTTCGCGAAGAGATATGCCGCTTCGGCCGTTCCCTATTCGAGCGCGGGCTGACACCGGGATCATCGGGCAATATCAGTCTGCGGCTCGATGACGGCGGCTGGCTTGTGACGCCGACCAACGCTTCGCTGGGCTTTCTCGATCCGGCTCGCCTTGCCAGGCTCGACGCGCAAGGGCGGCTCGTCGCGGGCGATGCGCCGACCAAGGAAATCCCCCTGCATACCGCCCTCTACGAGACGCGGCCAGCAGCGCGTGCGATTGTGCACCTGCACTCCACCCATGCGGTGGCCGTCACCATGCTTCCCGAGATCGATCCCAAGTCGGTCCTGCCGCCAATGACGCCGTACTATCTCATGCGCGCCGGACAGACGGCTTTGGTGCCATATTTCCGTCCCGGAGACCCTGCGGTAGCCGATGCAATCAAAGGGCTCGCTGGACGCTACTCTTCGGTGCTGCTCGCCAACCATGGTCCCGTTGTCGCGGGCGAGACGCTTGAGGCGGCGGTATTCGCTACCGAAGAGCTGGAGGAAACGGCAAAGCTCTATCTGCTTCTGCGCGGCCTCAACCCCCGCTATCTGTCACCGGAGCAGGTCAGCGACCTGGTGCGGACTTTTGGGCTTTCGCTGCAGGAGCATGGTGCGCACGACCACTGAGACCCGATTTCGACTTCGTGAGGCGCTCCTGGATTGCATAAGTCGGGGGGTATTACCTGAGCATGTTGCTAAGGGAGTGCGCCTCGTTGAAGATGTCCTGACGGCCGGCAGCCTTACGAGATACAGGGCTGGCCGCTACCGAGTTGCGGTCGAGATTGCTTCTCTCTCGCGCTGTTCGGCACTAGACGTTCCGGCGGCGGGCGGAAACTCGCCCTGGACCGTCGCTGTCTATGGGTCGCGTTGCGGTCAGGCCGGCTTCGATGGATCTGAGAAGCTCAAGCGCGGCATTGAGCTTGCGTGTGTCGCCGCCGGCGGCCTCGGATACGGCAGTTGCCCACTCCTTGCGCACCAGGGCGTAATTGCGGGCGCCCCGCCGGGTGCGGTGGACGCTGACGCCCCGGCGATCTTGCGGGTCGACATGGCGCTCGATCAGCCCCTTGCCTTCCAGGTCGCGCAGCACGGTGGAAACATTGGTGCGCTGCAGCCCGGTCGCCGTCGCGATCTGGCTGGGCGTTGCGGAAGCGTGCGCAACCAGGTGGCGCATCACCATGCCCTCCGATTGCGACAGCGACAGCGCTTTCTCGTCCCTGTAACCGCGAAACTGAATCTCACGGGCAATGATGAGGATGAGGTCGGCCAGGTCCGCCCAGCGAACAGCCGAGTCCGGATCGGTTTCCATAGGGCGGAGTTTACAGACTTCAAGATCTCCTTGCGCTTTACGGCACCGACGAGCCGCTTCCGCAACGGAGGCTTCTTGCCGCCGGACCGCTGACCGCCGTTCTCGAGGACGGCAATCTGCGGACGATCTGTTTTGCCGGCGTGGAGGTGGTTCGGGCGATCAACTATCTTGCGCGCGATGCGTCTTGGGGGACTTACAAGGCCGAACTGTCCAACATGCGCATTTCCGAGGACGGCACTTCGTTCGAGCTTCGCTATGACGGACTCTGCGCCGGCCCGCAGGGACGTTTCGCCTATCGCATGAAGATTCGTGGCGACGCTTCGGGCGAGCTGACCTTGCAAGCGGATGGCGTGGCGCTCACCGATTTCCCCACCAACCGCACCGGTTTCGTGGTGCTTCATCCTTCAGAGGCGGCGGGCAAAAGGCTGACCATCCGGCATAGCGACGGAAGCATCGAGGAGACGACATTTCCCAAATTGATCAGCCCGGACCAGCCTGCCTTCGACATTTCAGCGCTGACGCACGAGCCAGCACCCGGCTTGGTCTGCACCGTCGCCATGGAAGGCGATGCCTTCGAGATGGAGGACCAGCGCAACTGGACGGACGCCTCGTTCAAGACTTATGTGCGGCCGCTCTCAAAGCCCCGACCTTATGTCATCGGCAAAGGTGTGAAGGACATACAGCGCGTCACGGTTTCCGTGCACGCCGAAACATCGGCGCCTGGACCGGCTATCAGCAATACAGCAACCCTGACCCTTGGCGGACCTGCCGGGCGGATCCCGTCGATAGCGCTGTTCGTCGATCCCGACCAACTGCCGGCAGCCATCGCCGGCGCGGCTTCGCTTGGCCCGGTGCCGGAGATCATACTGCGCTTCGACAGCGCGCGCGGGCATGATCAACGCGTGCTGGAAAAGGCAGCCGAGCTTGCGAGCGCGCTTGGCGCCCGGCTGGCGGTCGAGGCGATCTTTGATGCGATCCACCCCGGGGCCGAGGCCCAGGCCCTTGTAGCTATGGTTCGCTTGGCGGGCGTCGAACCGAGCGCCATTCTGGTTTCACCACGGCGCGAATTCAAAACACGCCCCTCACACCATTTGCCCAACGGTGAGCTACCGATTGACGAGATCGTGCAGGCATTGCGGGCTGTCGGTCTCGCTTGCCCGATTGGGGCTGGTACGCCCTCCCTATTCACCGAATTCAACCGCAACCCGCCGACCGGCAATGCGGATTTCGTCTTCTTCGGCAACAGCGCCATCGTGCATGCCGCCGATGAGCAGTCGGTCATGGAAACCCTGACCGTTTATCCTGCAGTCATGGAGACAGCACGGCAATTGTGTCCCGGAAAGCCGATCTGGCTTGGGCCTTGCACGATCGGCTTGCGGCACAATCCCTATGGGGAGGCGGTCGCAGCCAATCCCGGAAATAACCGGGTGCCCGCCGCCGGCACCGACCCGCGTCAGCGGGCATTGTTCGGTGCCGCCTTTGCCGTCGGCGTCGCGGCCCGGGCCGCTGAGACAGCCGCTGCGCGGTTGATATTGGCAGCACCGACTGGCCCCTTCAGTCTCTTGAACGAGGACGGCTCCCGACGACCTTTGCAAGCCGTCCATGCCCAAATCGCTGAGGCCGCCGGCGTCGAACGCTATCGGATTTCGAGTGATTGGCCAGGCGTGGCAGCAATTGCCTTTCGTCGCGGCAACACGATCCGCGTGCTGGCGGCCAACCTGACCCCCATGCCGATCGCGCTATCCTGGGATGCTAAACTGCTCTACTTTGTAAATGAGGACACGAAGCCGGCGAAACCCCCGCTGACCACCCATACATTGGGGCCGTACAACTCTGTCGCTCTTCAGTTTGTCCAAACACCAAGTCGACCAGACGGCAGGCCCAGGAAAAGCTGAACGTCAAGATACGCAATCCAAAGCGGGATGTCTCGTCTCCCAGCTATTTGCGTGGGCGGGATGATGGCGCCCGGCAGGAGCATGGAGTGCGCGGACAGGCCTCAAGATCAGCAGCTTCTGCAGGCGAGCGGCGCCTCTGAAGCGCTGAACCTTCGATTGTTGAGTCGGCGTCGAACCGCCAAAGACGTGTGCGGTCAACCGCCTCCGTACATGAGCTTCGGCAGCCAAATGACGATCGAGGGGAACACGATGCACAACCCTACTCCGATTGCCTGCAGGAATAAGAAGGGAACGGCGGATCGGAAGATCGTCGCCATCGATATCTCCGGTGGCGCGACACTCTTCAAGTAAAACAGTGAATAGCCGAACGGTGGGCTCAGGAACGCCATCTGCATGTTGACCATGAAAATGACGCCATACCACAGCGGCACGTCTTCAGGAGCCACACCGGCTAAGCCGAACGTACCGCCGAATTCGAGGGACTTAAGGATGGGCAGAAATATCGGTACGGTGAGAAGGAGAATGCCCACCCAGTCCAGAAACATGCCCAGGACGAACAGGATGATCATCATCAGAACAAGAATGCCGTAAGGCGCGAATCCAGTTCCGAGAATGGATTCGGCGACGAAGTTCTGCCCGCCCTTCAGGATGAAGAAGCCGACGAACATGGTGGCTCCGAAGAATATCCACATCACCATCGCAGTCGCCTTGAGGGTTGCCACGCCGGCTTCCCGGATCGTGTCCCAAGTCAGGCGGCGATGGGCGGCGCAGACGATGAAAGCACCGAATGTGCCGATGCCGGCGGCTTCAACAGGCGTTGCTATGCCAAGGAAGATGACTCCGAGCACAAGCAGGATGAGCAGAATGGGCATGAACGTGCGGCGCAGAAGCCTCAGCTTCTCCCCAAAGCCGATGCGCTCGCTCGGCGGCAAAGCCGGGCCGAGCTTGGGGTTGATGTAGCAGCGCGCCGTGACATAGACGACATACATCCCAGACAGCAGCAGCCCTGGGAATACCGACCCGATCAAAAGCTCGCCTAACGACTGTTGCGCGACGACGGCGTAGACGATCGCCATCACCGAAGGCGGTATGAGGATGCCAAGCGTTCCTCCGGCGAGCAGCGAGCCGCAGGCGAGCTGTGCGTCGTAGTTGCGGCGGAGCATCGCTGGCAGAGCGATCATGCCCATTGTCACTTCCGTCGCACCGACGACCCCAACCATTGCTGCGAGCAGGGTGCACGAGATTATGGTGGCCGAGGCAAGTCCGCCTTTCAGCCCACCAAGCCATTTATAGACGACGTCAAACAGCTCCTCGATGATGCCCGCTTTCTGAAGGATCGCGGCCATGAAGATAAAAAGCGGCACCGCCGAGAGCTGATAATCCGTCATGAAGGGAAAAATCCGCGACGGCAGCATGTTCAGCATGGCCGCATTACCGAATAAGAAGAGGAAGAGAACGGCGAGGCTGCCCGTGCAGAAGGCCATTGGCAGCCCGAGCAATAAAAGAACGCCCAGTCCGCCGAACATGAGGATGCTCAGCCACAGGATTGGAAGCTCGAGACCCATGGCTTAGCGGAGCCTTCTTGTTGCGGTCGCGATGTCACGCATCAGGCGAGACACGCCTTGAAGCAGCAGCAGCGCGGCGCCAACAGGAATCGCCAGCTTCACCGGCCAATATTGAATACCCCACTCGGTGAAAGAACTCTCGCCCACCGCCATCGCGTCGCTGGCAAAACGCCAGCCGGCAACGAGCATTGTACCCACGAACAGGAAAAAGAATGCCGAGGTGATGATATCGCAGATCGCCCGGCCACGTTCGGAGAGGTGGCTGTACACGATGTCGACCCTGACATGGGTCTCATCGCGATAGGCATAGGCCCCAGCCAGCATGTATTGCATGCCGAACATCAGAAACATGCTCTCGTGCACCCAGTTGGTCGGGGAGTTGAAAACGAAGCGGGCGACCACCTCGTAATAGTACGCCATGACCGCGAGGACCGACCAATAGGCGACGAACTCGCCTGTCACTCTTACAAGCCAGTCGACCGGCCTAAATGGCGCAAGAGGCTGTTTGACGGGCGTCGCGGGCACATCGACGACGATCTCATGGTGGGTTGCGGCGCGCCGCACAAGACCGGGTATGAGAAGGGCGTCGCCGACAATAATGAGACCGAGCAGAAGTCCCGCAATCCGGCTGATGCTGCTGTCCCACTCGAGCCCGTGAACGGCCGCCGTCAGATTGTTGCGCGCCGCCGCGGCCTCAGCCTCAGCTTTTGCAAGTCGATCGGCAGCCCCCTGCTTGTTGGCTGCCGTATCTGCCTTGGCACGCGGCAACAGTCTCTCGGCGTGCTCGCTCTGGGATCGCGCGAGTGAAACTGCCTCGCGTCCATCGCGCACCTGGGTGCTTGTCCAAAGTACCGCGATGAAGAACGGGATAAAAATGAATCCCCACCTGCTCTTCAGATAGAAGCGGTGCATGCCGAGGAAGCCGGCTGTGACCAGGAACAGATAGGCAAGAAGCAGGTTTGGACGGCCGGGATCACGCTGTGCCCGTTCTCGATGGACAAAGTGAACGGCGGCCAGCGGAAAGACCGCGAGGGTTAACCAGTAGAGCCAGTGCGGCAGCACAAATGTTAGGGAAGGCATCGGCGAACGCCTGCTGCAGGAGCGAGCGCCCGTCCGGCTCAGGACGGGCGAAAAGAGGGTTCACAGGTTGATGGTCAGCCCCTGGTACATGTCCGGAGTGACATAACCGACTGTCGGGTTCTCCATGACCTCGAGCTGCAACTTGAAGATGCGCGCTGCGTCCTTGTCCTTGTTGGCCCACTCGAACCAGATGGGCACCGCGATTTCCTGGAACTTCTGGAGGTCCTCCGGTCCAAGCCGATTGATTTCAATGCCGGCATCCAGGAATTTTTGCCAAGCCTCCATGTCGGCTTTCTGGATCGAGCCGAAATGGGCATTGGAATAGACTTGGATCTCGTCTTCCACGAACTTCTTGAGGTTGTCCGGGAGTTGGTTCCAGACATTCATGTTGACGGCAAAGTCCATCAGGTCGACGGGCTGGTATACGGACATCAGACCGGCTGGACCCATGGAAATGTACTTGGTCACCTGCTGGAAACCGAGGGCCCAGTTTACGGCCGGACCGGTGTAGTCGGCGGCATCGATCGTGCCCTTTTCCAGCGCGGAGAACACCTCGCCGCCCGGCAGCAACGTCGTCTTGGCACCGGCTTTCGCGAAGGTTTCGGCGATCATGCCGCCCGGTACGCGGAGTTTCAGATCCCTAAAATCCTCGATTGAGCGGATCGGTGTCTTTGAGTGGATGATGTTCGGGCCGTGATGAATGCGGTTGACGTAGTAAAGGCCTTGTTTCGCATAAAGGTCGCGCGCGGCCTGCAGACCACCTTTTGAATAGAAAAAGATATCCCATTCGTGCGGATAGCGTAGCCCCAACGTGTAAGAGGACAGGAACGCCGTAGCGGGAAGCTTGCCCGCCCAATAAAGTGAAAACGAGTTCATCGCTTCCAGAACGCCGTTCTTCACCCCGTCGAGGAGTTCGAAGTCACCAACGATATCCTTTGCCTTGAACGGCTGAAATTCGAGTTGGCCTCCGGTTTTTTCCTTGATGGTGCCACACCAGTTTTGGAAGGTTTCAAGTCCGACACCCGCCGGCCACGAGGTTTGGATTTTCCAGGTGATTGCGTCTGCGGCTCCGGCCCTTCGAACCCAGGGCGCGGTGACCGCCGTCGCCGTTAGCCCAGCGACAAGTCCACTCGTCTTCAGAAACTTTCGCCTTGATTGGGAACGCGTTTCTCCGTCCATTGCTTTCCTCCCTGTTCGGCAAGCGGGCAAATGATGGGCCCGTCGCCGGTCTCAAATCGCAAAATCAATGACGCAAAGGATGTCCCGTTCTTGTGGGACCAGAGCTGCCTCCTTTTTCGCAGTCGTTTCCAGCCGGATGCCAACGCCACAAACGATAGCGACAGGGACCGGCGCAGCCTGTAAATAACATAACGCGGCGCAATCATTTTCAACCACTGCGCGCCCGATCCATAGTATGCCTGTGCGGCTGTAATAAATCCATTGGTGAGTCACGCCCAATGACGCGCTCGGGGCGTCGATCTGATGCTTCAGAATTGGGATTGGGGTAAGAGCCATCGGCTCGTACTGAGCGAGTCCTTGCAGGCCCGCGAGGTCAGTCAGATGTAGGACGCGCGAGTTGCTGGTGATGAGCTGTTCGACACGCAATGCTGAATTGCGCGATTGAGATGGGGCACACTCAGTCCGAGCGCGTCCGCCATGACTTCCCCATGCGCTATAAACCAGCTCTGGCAAATGGCGTTCGGGCGTCTCCCAACTATTTGCGCGGGCGGGATGATGGCACCCGGCGGGAGCATGGAGTACGCGACAGGCCTCAAGATCAGCAGTTTCTGCAGGCGTCCTGTGGATACGGATCGATCAGCCGACCGTCGCTTGACCCGTTGTCTCCTTAATCTTGTCCAAGACCGCTTCAGGCGCCACGTCGCGCTTCAGCTCCTTCAACTCATTGTCTGCTTCCGTCGGAACATCCAGGCGCTTCGCGATCTCCTCGACCAGTTTGATGAGCTTGGTCGTCTCATGCTCGTTGAGCAGGCTCACCTGCAGATCGAGGTCTGCCCGCGCATCATCCTGGGCGGCCATGCGGTTCTGGTTGATCAGTACGAACGTTGAGAGAAAGATCGCCTCGACCGAGGCGAACATGGCCAGAATAACCAGAGAAGGATCCCAGGGTTTGATAAAGGTCACGATCCCGAAATTTAGGCCGATCCAGGCGCCAAAGAAGACAAGGTGGATGTAGACGAACATCATGCTGCCGGCAAACCTGCTGATTGCCGCCGCCGCGCGCTGCTCCAGCGATGCTGCCTTGGCATCGCGCTTCCGCCTCTCGACCAGTGCCTCGATGTTCCGCGCCAGGGCAGGGGCGAGGCCTTCCGCCGCCGGCGTGGTCGGAGTGGCGTAGCCCTGGTCCTCTGGGGCGGCTGTGGGATTCATTGTTGTCTCTCCCGTCTAGGCAGCCTAACTCCCTATTTGGCAATTCGCTCCATTTCGCCGCTGTCCTGAGTGCCGAACGAGCGCCTTGTCCGACGATCCTGCCCGATGCAAACAGCGGTTGCTGCAGACCGGTGCAGGCTCGCTTCGCGTTGAGTTCGCAGGGCAGGACTCCTACTTAAGGGGATGCCCGCGAGCAGAAAAATCGATTCGACTGCACGGCTGGTTGCAGAGTGGCCGCTATCCCCGGCGGCGACGCTTGGATCGTCGGTGCGGGCGAGGGGCATTTTTCTTGAAATGCGCGCTCGCCTTCCGACGGACTTGAGAAGCCTGCTCCATAGCGAGTCCCGGGTGCTTACCTTGCGTCTGCCGGAGGGCTCCCATGCCAATGTTGAGGCCGCATCGGCGATCGTGTCCAAAGCCATGCAGGACATCGAAGACCTGCCCGTCATGCCTCGCGAGGTCGAGGACATTCTGACGATCTCGGCGGGCGAGCGTCACCGCTGGCTCAAGGCCGGCCGCTTGCAGAGCGCCGGGACGCGGACGGTGAAACTGCGTGGCCGCGCGAGGAAGATCACCTTCCACGTTTTTGATCCGCGTTTGATCGAGGATGTGCTCGACCGTGACCTTGTAGCTGTCTGGCGCGAGGAAGACGCTGAGAGAGCCGCCGAGAACCGACGCCGAGCCGCTGCAAAGGCGGCGCTCAAGCGCTCGCAAAAGAGCCGCGGCGCGGCCGCAACCGACGACAGCCAAAGCGAGGCAGTCCACTCCAAGTTGCGCGGCTGGGAAGACTTCGAGAGCGACGGGCTCCTCCGCTGAGGCGGGGACGCCGTGTCATCTTGTGGGCGGACCGCAGCGCCCTTTGAGGACAGCGATGTCGGCCTCGCGGTCCCCACCGGGCGGCGAGGAGACCGGCGCGCCGACGAGAAACGCGCCAAGCGCGTCACCCGGCGACATATTCACGATACCCTTCGGTGGTGACACTCGGAGCCACGATTCTGTCGGCCTCGCCTCTCGAAGAAGGCTGGCTAAGATAATTGGCGGCAGTGTGGGAAAGAGCGTGACCATAGAGACATGACAAAGCAGAGAATTCTTTTTGATACCGATCCTGGCGTAGACGATGCCCTCGCGCTGCTTTACCTGCACCGTCATCCGAACATCGAACTGCTCGGCATCACAACCGTCTTCGGGAACGCATCGATATCGGTTACAACGCGCAATGCCAGGTTCCTCGCCGAGGCTTGGGGGATCAAAGCGCCCGTTCACGCCGGTGCTTCCGTTCCGCTAAACTGGTCCGGGGCGCCGCACCCCTATCCTGTCCATGTTCATGGCGCGAACGGGCTGGGGGATTATCCTATTGCCCAGGAAGCGCGGGAGGAGAAGGACACTGCCGCGCGATTCATCGTCGATACCGTCCGGCAGAATCCGCGTCAGGTGCGGTTGCTTGCTGTCGGAGGCCTGACCAACTTGGCGCGGGCACTGGAGGCCGATCCGGCGATAGCAGATCTAGTGCAGGACGTCGTCGTCATGGGTGGCGCGTTCGAAGTCCCTGGCAATGTGTCGCCCGTTGCCGAGGCCAATATCTATGCAGATCCGAAGGCAGCCGATCGAGTGTTTGCAGCCTCGTGGAAAGTGACCGCGGTTCCGCTCAATCTCACAAATCGAACGGTGATGACGCGACAGGATATCGCCGCGGCCTCGGAAGGTGCCGATGCCGCCATGCAAATGGTAGCCGCACTGTCGCAAGGCTACATCGACTTCTACTTGCAATGGGGCGAAGCGGGTATGCTTGTGCACGACTGCAGCGCCGCAGTCTACCTGACCGACCCGCACTTATTCGCCACCCGATCCGGTTCGATCGTCGTATTGGAGGACGGCCCGGCGGCAGGTATGACCGTGCAGAGACTGGGCGCCGCCAGTTATTCACCGAACAAATGGGATCAACGTCCAATGCAGTCGGTGTGCGTTGGTGGCGATGCTGCAGGAATCTTGGCGAGGATTTACGCTGTCTGCAGGGGAAGTTTCGCGGAGCCATCCCCAAAAAGCTAAAAAGGCTCGCTCCGGCGAGAGAGCCGCGATAGCGCGCCCGAGCCTGTGGCGCGGCTTCTACCCACAGCCATCCAACGGGTCGGGCTCGAATGGTTCACCAGGCCCGACTCGAATGTTCCTCGAACGCGATTCTTGCAAATCGATCCGGTCTGTTCAGATCAGGACTTGTTCGTTGTCGACGGTTCGGTATCGGACAGCCTCCGGTGCACCGCCTCATCGGCTTTGTCGGCGGCGGACTTGACGACATCGCTGACCTTGTCAGCGAGCGTACCTTCGCTCGACGCCTGCCGTCCTGCTTCGTCGCTGGCCGCCTGGTAGGCTTCGGCTGCAACCTGCTTCACTTGGTCGACGCCCTTCTCGAGCGCGTCCTCGGCCCTCTCGCGAAGCTGTTCGCGATAGCCGCCGAGCCGCTCGTCTTCGAGTTGCGTGTGGGGCAGCATCGCGCCGATCGCTGCTCCGATCGCGAGACCGACAGCAGCAACTGCCAGAGGCTGATCCTCCATCAACTGCTGCGCGGAACGAGTGGCCCTCGTCGCCATGTCGGCCGTGGCTGTCGCCGAGTTCGTCAGCGTCTCCGCCGCGCCGCTTGCCATGCCAGATACGCTGCCGGCTGCGCTGCTGGCCATGTCAGACATGGTGCCGGCCGCACTGCTGGCCATTCCCGAGACAGTGCCGGCCGCACCGCTGGCCATGTCGCCGACAGAGGCATAGGTGTCCGAAGTCATGGTTCCGGTTCCAGCCGTAGATGTGCCGTCATGGCGGTCGGAACCGCGACGGGTCGCGTAGCCGGTCGCGGCGGTTGCGGCGGAAGCGCCGCTGCCCAGCATCAGCCAGGCCAGACCGGCGCCGATTACAGTCAGTGGCAGAGGATTGTCTCGCACCTGAGCCTTCAGGTTGTGGAGCATGTCGGAGCCTGCACCGCCGTTGAAAATACCGGTGAACTCATCGAAGAGCTGGCCGGGCGTCATCTTGCCTCGAATGGACTCGGCGGTCGCTACCACCCTTGCTCGCGTGGCCTCGGCTTCGCGTTCGAGTTCGGCTGCGGATTTGTCGCTCATCTCGCTTGTTCCTTGATTAAGTTCGCGTCACGCTTCAGTTGCTCCTGCGTACGGTCCGGCGCGAGCTCGGAGGGCGACATGCTCGCCATGCCGGTCCGCAGGAGGATGACACCCAGCACGGCAACGACCACTCCGACGAGCAAGGCGGACCAGCCGGCGCCCAGGCCGAGGCGGGTCAGGGCAATGACGAGCGCTTGCAGCAGCACTATCAGCGCGGCGAGAAGACATACCGCGCCGCCCAGAACCCCGACGGCGCCGGCCTCCGCTTTAGTCACGCTCTCGGATAGCTCCGCCCGCAGGAGTCTGGCCTCCGTTTGCACCAGCGTGCTCACCTGCTGTGCCAGGTCGGCGACCAGAGTGCCGAGGCTTTGATTGTCTTGAGTGTTCATTTCTTTAGCTCCGCTGCATTCCTGGGAGCGCCGCCGTCGACGCCCCAATTGGTCGTCGCGTCATCCCATGGCTTGCTCGCCTGCGCACCAGTCTGCCTGCTCGTTTCCCTACCAGTCTTCCCAGTCTTCCGTGGCGTCGCTGCGCTCTGCCCCGCGCGTCGTGTTTCCGGGGGAGAAGCCTTTATGAACCGTCCGAGCGCCAGTCCTGCCAGCACCGAACCAGCGATCAGAGTGCCGGGATTTTGGCGGCCGAAGTTCTGAATTTCCTCAAGCACCTCGCCGAAGGGCTTCTCCTTCAACGAGGAGGACAGCCTTTCCAGTCCGCCTGCCGCATCCCGCATGAAATTCGACGCCGAGCTCTGGTCGCTGTTGGCCAGATGGTCGCTTGCGGCACGCAGAGCGCCGGCGAATGCCGCCAGGCTCGATCCGATGTCGCGCTGCGTTTCCTCGGCCCTTTCCGACAGGGCCTCCTGTGCTTCCGACGCATAGTCGACTGCCCTGCGAGCAACCTCGTCGCGGGCATCGTGGAGCGCTTCGCCGGCGCTTTGGGTTTCTTTCTTAACTCGATCGGAAACTTCGTTCTTCGCCTTGGCGAAGTCGGCCGGCTCGCGGCCCTGATTATTTTCGCGCTGCATGACGCCTCCTAATGAAAGCCGAGAAAGGAGAGTATCGCGAGCACAACCACGATGAGACCGATAAGATAGATGACACTGTTCATGGCGCAGGCTCCTCCTTGCCTGTTCCAACTTCGCGCCCGCCGCGATGTTCCCTTCCGTGACCAGGATTTTTTGTAAGTAGCTACTTACCCCGATCGGCGCCTCCGAAGCCGGCAAGCTCGTCATCCGAACAGAGCAGCCGCGGCTGCGCCGGATCGGAGATATCGAGCTTGTCCCAAGGTATGCGGTAGAGGCCCTCGCGGCGCCGCAGCGCGAAAAAGTCGAGCAATGCGGTGCCGATGGCCGAGGCCGACAGGCGTTCAAAAGCTGCGAAGATGCCGACATGGAATTCGGTGACAACGAGGTCGTCGCCGTCCTGCTCGGCGATGACCTCCTCGATATGGCCGATGCTCCTGCCGCCCTGCGTGAGAACGCGCCGGCCAGCCAGATGCTCGAGATTCACATTTGGCATCCTCAGGCTCCCGGGATTCGGCCGACGATGCGATCGCGCAGCCAGCTCTGCCAGGCCAAGATCTTGGTCCTGCGCACGTCGATATCGAATTCGATGTCGACGCCGATGTCGCGCACCTTGGTCCAGGCGATGCGATGCGGCCGTGCCTGCTGCTTCCCGCTCAGCCTTGCGGCCAGCCGCGCCGTTAATCGCCCAGGCCGAGCGCCAAGCCGTCGGGCCAGCGCTATCACGCCAAGCTCGACCGCAACGACCCTCGGCGGCTTGCCCTGCCTCAGCTCGGCGACCAGTCCATCCACCTTGCCGATCTTCACTTGCTCGCGGTCGACGACCTGCTTGTCCAGGATATCGCGCAGCAGCTGCATCAGGTGCCTCCGAATATCTGCAGGGGAATAGTCACCACCGCCAGCACGAAGCCGAGCGCGATGACGAAGATCACGGCGGCATTGGAGATGACGCCGTTGCGGTGCTGGCCGACATAGCGCTCGTCATTCAGCAGGAAGAGGAACGGCACGACCGTCAGCGGCAGACTGGCGGCGGTCAACGCCATTGAGAAGATGGTGAGCCTCAGCGGGTCGAGACCAAGCGCTATCGGAACGGCTGCAAGAAAAAGCGTGAGCGTGTAGACGAGACTGAAGCCGGGATCGTCGCGCGGCTTGAGATCCTCGCCCCAGGTCCAGCCGAACCCTTGCGCGACGAGATAGGCCTGCTGCAGCGCCACTTCCAGAGCGGCTCCGAAACAGGCGATGCCGAGCGATGCGACGAAAAGGACGAAGCCCCAGAAGCCGAACACCGAGATCAGCATCAGCGGGAGCTGGTTGTAGTCGTCCACCTGGTTCACGCCGTGGGCGCCAAGCACAAGCGCGGCCACGATCAGCACGGCCACGGAGATCGTTCCTCCGAAGCTCATGCCGAGACCGGCAATCGCCCGGTTGGTGCCGAGATAGCTCTTGTCCCATTGATCCTCGACCGCGCCCGAGGAATAGAACATGAAAAGGTAGGGCGAGATGGAAGCGCCGAGGATGCTGACGGCCATGAACCAGTAGTTCGCCGTATCGTGTTGCGGCAGGCTGGGCACGGCACCGGCAGCCACCTGTTTCCATTCGGGCTTTAGCATCACCGATGCGACGACGAAGCAGAGCGTGATCAGGCCAAGCATCGACACGCCTTTCTCGATGAGGCCGAACGTGCCTTTCCACAGCAGCAGCCATGCGAGGAAAGCCGCTGGCAATGCCCACCATTGAAAGCCGATCCCGGTGGCAAGCTCGGCAGCAATGGCAACCCCGCCTATTTCTGCCGAGAGGACCAGGAAATTGACCAGCAGGACTGCAAGCAGCGGCCAAAGGAAAGCATTGAAGCCGAAGCGTTCGCGGATGCCGTCGGCGATGGTGTGATGGCTCACGGCGGCGAAGCGACCGGCCATCTCGACCAGGAAGATGATGCAGATGGTGCCGAGCACGATCGCCCAGATGAGTTGGAAGCCGAACAGGGCGCCTGCCTGCGCCGCTGTCGCCATCGAACCGACCTCCAGGAAGCCACCAACGCTGGTCACGACGCCAAGCGAAATTTCCAGCAGCTTCTTCATCGTTGCGGCGCGAAATAGCCGCGATAGGCCGTGGCGAGATCCGCCTGCGCGGCGCGAAGCTCGTTGCGTGCCCGGCTGGCCTGCGCCTGCTGTCCGGCCTCGACCGCGCTGTCGGCCCCGCTTGCCGCGGTGGACAGCCGGCTGATCGCCGCCTTCAGCGTGTCTCGCGTCGCAGGATCGGACGGCGAGGCCGATTCCACTTGCCGGCCGGCATCGGCGAGTGTCTCGGCGAAGGATTGTAGGGCAGAGGACGCGTAGTGGGACGGCGCGGCGCCGGAGAGCCAGGCATCGGTGACCAGCACCGCCGCCTGCGCGGTCGAGGCGGCACGCTTCGATTGCTGTTCGACGGTTTCAGACGAGGAGCAGGAAGCAAGTGTCAGTGCAAGCACCTGCAGTAAAGGCAGTTTTCGCCGAGCAATGCTGCGCAATGCTTCCTCTCACTGCTGCTGCTTCGAACATGGAGATAAAGCGGCGTGGATCGGAAGGTTCCCCGCCGTAGGCCGGTTGCACGGCACTGCTGCTTATCGGTCGCTCCGCTGCGCGTCCTCGGTGGTCGAAAGGGCAGCGATCTTGTCGATCATGGCGAGCACCGCCTGCGGGGCTGTCAGGTGCACCATATGCCCGGCATCGGGGACGATATCGACTACCGAGTTTGCGAGATCCGCGTGCAGCCGAAACGCTTCGGCCGGCGCGTCGAAAAGCTGATCGCCGGCGCCGGCGATTATCCCAACAGGAACGAAAATGTCGTTGTGCCGAGGCGTCACAAACGCCGCTGCGATCCACATCAGGAAGGACTCCGCCGCGATCGACCGCAGTTGCGAGGGGCGGCTCGCCAACTCCCTCGTCGTTGCGGTGAATGCCGCCGAGATCGCCGCCGGGGCAAATATCTTTCGCATTGACCAAGCCCAGCCAAGCCTGACCAGCGGCGGCAGCAAGGTGTGGCGGAAGGCCGTTCCGATCAAAGGCAAGATCGGCAACCCCGACAAGGCGAGTTCGAACCTTGGCGATGGATAGTGGTAGCCGGAGACAAGCACGACCCCGGCAACGCGCCCAGGGCGCCGTCGCGCCATCTCGAGCGCAACCGCGGCACCCCAAGAGTGGCCAACAACAATATAGCGTCCAATTCCGAGTTTCGCGGCCGCGGCATCGATCAGA
The DNA here is from genome assembly GCF_003997315.1 of Mesorhizobium sp. M1A.F.Ca.IN.020.04.1.1. NCBI lineage: Bacteria > Pseudomonadati > Pseudomonadota > Alphaproteobacteria > Hyphomicrobiales > Phyllobacteriaceae > Mesorhizobium > Mesorhizobium sp. M1A.F.Ca.IN.020.04.1.1. The sequence goes on along the minus strand of NZ_RZSN01000006.1, from coordinate 47,751 downwards.
TCGGCCTGCGCGGCGGCCGACCAGATCCTGCCGATCGGGCGCGAGCTCCTGCCGAAGCCTGGTCTGTCGAAAGCCAGAACACGATAGTCTGCGGCCGCTTTGTCGACGATGCCGCTTGTCGTGAAATCCTCGGCCGAAGAGCCGTTGCCATGCAGCAACAACAGCGGCATGCCCTGGCCATCCTCGATCAGGTGCAGCCGCGCTCCGTCGACTTCGACGAAGCGTCCAAAACGTCGGCCGCGTAACGCCCGCCGCGCTCGCAGGCCATTGTAGAGGGCAAGCCCGGCCGCTGCCGCGGCAAGGAGGAGGACCACGTCGTTGAACGTGGCGATGTCAGGCATGATCCCGTGCTGCTACGGAGCCATGGCACAAGCCGCTGTTGAGAGAAGCGGCGGATGTACCCAGGCGCTGGCTTCCAAAGAAGGAGCTTTCAGGCCGAGCCCTTCTGAGGCAGCTTCGTCTCCTCATCGACCTGTTCCTGGAGAGCCCTGCGTTCGCGCTCTCTTCCCTCAGCGTCGACCGGTCGATCTTGCCGTTCAAGCTCGCGTTCCACCGTGTCACGCGCGCCCTCGACAGGATCTTCCTGCGGCAGACGCTTATCTGTTCGCTTTGTGCCTTGCTCGCTCGCCCGGTCACTGTCCGATCCCAGTTTGGACGGATCGTCCTTTGCAGAATGCTTCGTCATTGGCTTACTTACCTATCTGGCCTGCCACGTCGGCGGATCACGTGCCGATCTGTTCAGAAGCAGCCCAACAGGCGAGCTGTCTCTTTGTTCCGGCTATCCCGTGCGGCAGTCGGTCAGTCCCGATCCTCATGGTCTTCCGCCTGTGCCGGTTCCGACTCCTCGAGAGCTTCAATGACCGGGGCAAGCGAGGTCTCTTTCCGCTGATTTGATTCTGTCGGGTCCTCCTGCTCGGCCGTCATGTCGAGCGCCCGTTCGATTGCATCTTCGATATTGCCGATTTCCTCCTCGCGAACCTCGTGCCCGTAGCCCGCGGCGTCGGCGTCCTGCTCGAACTGTCGCACAAGCACCGGAACGCTGACTTGCGTGTCGGCAGGCAGGTTCCCGACGTTCTCCTCGAGCCAGCTTCGAAAGAACTCCTTGGTTGCACTCATGAGCCGCCTCCTTCGAGCTGAGAACGGCCGCCGTCTGCCAATGTTCCTCTGGCGGAGCTTGCGTTGCCGCGTCTTTCGTCTGAGCGGTTACAACGAGTATCTTCGCGGCAGACGGGATCGCTCATCCACGGCCCGACGGGAAGCTGGGCCCTCCAGTCGATCTGGAACCCTTAGCGCAGGAATGGCGGCTCCTCAGCAGCGTTCCTCGATCGACCGGATCACCTCGTCGACACCTCGCGGTCGATTTCGAGTTCCCGCGTGATTAGGTCATCTGGGGGCCTTGACATTCAGGGACCCGAAACGCCTTGCGCATGTTCGGAACGATCGAGTCCGACTGCCGTTACCGACAAAAGAACAGGAGGCACCGATGAGCGGACGCAGAACCCATGACCAGCAAGTGCGCATTCTGGAAGAACGTGAGAACACGAAGAACGCCAAGGCGGAGCTGAAGCAGTCGGCGGCGGAGCGCGAAGCGCGGCGGAAAGGTTCGGACCTCAGGAGCGACACGCCCGACCTCGTCGGCTCCGATGACCGCAACATGCTTCGCGGCAAGAATCAGGAAAGCGGCCGCAACAAGCATCGTGGCGACTAAGCGCGTCACGCATGTCTTGGTCCCGAAGCCGGATTTCACTTTCGGAAGACATGTTTTAGGCAGGGGGGCTTTCGGCGTAAGATGCGATCGTCCCCTTGCTGGCGGTCTTGGTTTGGGCACACCTGGTTCTGAATTCTTGGGCCTCGGCTTCCGTGAGATGCTCGATGCCGATGAAGTCGTTTTTTGCGCGGCCTGAGCGAATGAGCTCATCGAGCTTCGCCTGAATGGCCACGCCGTCGCGGTTCTGGGTGTTTTGAATCAGGAAAACCATCAGGAAAGTAACCATCGTCGTCGCGGTGTTGATGATCAGCTGCCAAGTCTCGGAATAATGAAAGGCCGGGCCGGCAATGGCCCAGAGGACCACCGAAACCACGCACAAGACGAAGGCCCATGCACGGCCCGCGGCATGGGCGACAATCTCCGCGAGCCGATTGAATGCTTTTTCCAACTTGAACTCCGGACTTTCACCCTGACGAAATTTCCCGCCAAGCCAGCCTGACGATATCGTACCGGATGAACTGCACCGAGGTGGAGCGGTCTATCCTGTCGGTCGGCGCTGGGTACCGGCAAGAAGTCAACTGAAGGCGACGCGACGCCAAGAAGGCGACCGCTCAGCGTTTCGCGAGGAGGCGGGCCCCGTCATTAATCGCGGCCCCGGTCAAAGAGACCGGGGCCGCGTCGCCAAGTCGACTTTTGGCATGCGAATAAGCGTTTATCGGGCGCCTTACGCGGCCGCCTGCATGGCCCGCTTGTTCGCACCACTTTCGCCGAGCTTGCTAAGTGCCTCGTCGGTAGCGGATTCTTCCTTGAGGGTGTCGCGCAGCAAGGGGAGGGCGTCTTTCAGGCCCAATTGCTCCGCCCAGGCAATCAGCGTGCCGTAGCGCGCTATTTCATAATGCTCGACCGCCTGGGCGGCAGCCACAAGGCCCGCGTCGAGCGCCGGCTCGTCCTTGTATTCCTCGAGGATCTCCGAACCCTCTTCAATGATGCCATCGATCGCGGGACACGTCTTGCCGCGCGCCGGCTTGCCCAGCATTTCGAAAACCTGCTCGAGCCGGTCGACCTGAGCTTCAGTCTCGGTGCGATGCTTTTCGAAGGCCGCGCCCAATTCCTGTGACTGCGCCGCCTTGGCCATCTTAGGCAGCGTCTTCAGGATCTTTTTCTCTGCATAATAAAGGTCTTTCAGGCCATCCACGAACAGGCTTTCCAAGCCGTTCGCCGCGCCGGACGAACTTTTCTTTGCCATCGACGTCTCCTTCGTTCGACTTTCTTGACCAAACAAAACCGGTGGGATCGACCGATGTTCCAGCGAAATATTTTTTGAAGCCGGGACGACGAGCCGAGGTGCGCGAGCGTTACTTCGGCGTGCCCTTGCCGTTGCGGGACGAAAGTTGGTCGAGCATGCTGAGCGCTGCACTGGGACCCGCATGCTCCAGCAGACCCTGCTCGGCGGCCGCCTTCTTGAAGGCGGCAAAGGCGATCGCCGGCCGGCAAATCCCGTTGGTCGCGTCTTCCACAAGCCGAACCGCCTTGCGATAGGCTGGTGAGTCCTTGCTCTTCCATTTCCGGCCAAGCGCCTTCTTGGCGTCAGCGATCGACGACACCATCATCGTGCCGCCGTTGACGAAGTGGATGGTGAGGGGCAGGAATCTGCTCAAGGCTCTTTCACCGTCCTAGCCATTCGCACACAGGCCGGGCGGGCCCGACGAAGAGGTCCGCGGTCGGCGCCGCCGCCAAGGGAATATCGGTCCGAAAGGATTTCATGGTGCTACCGCCTGTTTGAGATCGCATAAAACGAAGCTGCTGCCGGGTAGTTGCATTCAGCCGGCCCGTGGCGGTCAAAAAACGTGCTCCTTACTGATCGCCGTCCGGGTGAGCAGCGCCGGCGGTGGTGGCGGCCGTGGTTGAGGTCCCGACGGATGTCGCGACCGATGTCCGGATTGAGAGCCGGCAGCTTCGGAGCGAGGCCAACCTTTTCCGTTCGCGTGCGTTGTCCCTCGAAAGCGAAGGAGACACCGATGCCGACGAAATCCGACAGGATGACCGACTCCGCCACACCGATGAAATCGGCCCCGCGTACCAAATTCACCTCCGAGCAGGCGGCCAGCAAGCAGCGGAGCGTGCAACGCAAGGTCGACGCGACCGATCGCGCCAAGTCGAACGGCAAATCCAAATCAGAAGGCGCCATGCAGGCCGGCGCGCGGGAATACCCAGTGCCGCCTTTCCCGAAGCAGCATCATCCGAAACCGGGCGAGGAATGGGCGATCGAGCCCGCGCCACTCTACGACGCGCCGTTCTGGCAGGGATCGAACAAATTGGGAGGCAAGGTGGCGCTGATCACCGGCGGCGATTCCGGCATCGGCCGCGCAGTTGCCGTGTTGTTCGCCCGGGAAGGGGCGGATATCGCCATCGCCTATCTCAGCGAGGATCGCGACGCGAAGGCGACAAAGCAGGCAGTCGAGGCCGAAGGCAGGCGCTGCATCATCATGCGCGGCGACGTGGCCAGGCGGACCTTCTGCCACAAGGCGGTGGAGCGGACGCTGAAGGCCTTCGGCAGGCTCGACGTGCTCGTCAACAACGCTGCCTTCCAGGTGCATTCGACCGATTTCGCCGACCTCACCGAGCAGCACTTCGACACCACGCTGAAGACCAATCTCTACGGCTACTTCCACATGGCCCAGGAAGCCGTTCCGCACATGAAGCCGGGTTCGGCCATCATCAACACCGGGTCGGTCACCGGCATCGAAGGCTCGAAGGAACTCATCGATTATTCGATGACCAAGGGCGGCATTCACGCCTTCACCCGGGCGCTCTCTGGTAACCTGATCAGCAAGGGCATTCGCGTCAATGCCGTGGCGCCGGGGCCGGTTTGGACGCCGCTGAACCCGTCGGAGAAGGAAGCGGAGAAGGTCTCGCAGTTTGGCGCAAAGACCCCGATGAAACGGCCAGCCCAGCCGGAAGAGATCGCGCCTGCCTATGTATTTCTCGCTTCGCCGCAATGCTCCAGCTATATCACCGGCGAGATCCTGCCGATCATTGGGGGCTATTGACCGCGGCCGCCTATATGAAGGTCTTGATGAAAACGGCGGTTCTCGATCCCCCGGCCGTCTTGGTAATCCGGCCTGACGGGCCGCCCAGATAATCTGGTTGGCCAAACGGCCGGCAAGGCAGTCGCAGACGCTGGGAAGAGTCCGAAGGAATTCAGATTTTCGGCACAAGCCTGAACCTGTCGGCCTTTCGGCAGTTTTCAAGGCTAGGAGGTTTCGATGAACGAGCACACCGACAAAGGCGACTCGCATGACGGTGCCGTTGAGATCCTGGCCGGCCGATTGGCCAGGGAGGCAGACATTTCCGAAGAGCAAGCCCGCGAACTGATCGAGTTGATCGGGACCGATTGGAATTCCCTGCTTCGAGAGGCTCATTTTCTGAAGGCGCGGCATCGCCTATGAGCGAACGCGGGGCCGAATTCTTTGGCGAATGGATTACCAACAACGTGATGCGCGGCAGCGTCGGCGCTGACATCATTTCCGTCGCGGAATTGACGACCAAGCTCTTTGCAGATGCGAAGGCCGCAGGTGTTTCCGAGCATGAGATTGAAGAGGAGATCGGGAGCGCTTACGATGCCATACTGGCTGCAATCGTCGGACTTGAGGACTCGGGCAAGTCCGATTGAAAGCCAAGGCAGCCTGCAATTAACCCGGATAGGGGCGCGTTCAGCCCGCCTTGCGCGGAACGATGTAGCCCGTCCCTTTCGCGCCGCGGGATCGGCCGACGGACCGATGCTGCCTATGGGCTGCAGGCTCGATCGCCGGCGCTGTTTCCATCTGCGATCGCTCAGCGTCATCCGACATGACAAAGGAGAGCGCGATCAGATCGTCGGCGTCGATGCCGCCGCGACCGTTGTCCATATGGTCGGCGACCCTTTGAAATGCCTGCATGTCATCCATGCTCACGTTGGCCGCCCGCAGCCTTTCTTGGAGACCCGTCAACTTGGTGGCCAAGGCGTTGGAAATTTCGATCATAATTGCCTCCGTGGTTCCAATCTTAAGTGCCAGACCGAGGATAAGAGCCTCGAACAGTGCGGGGGCCGATGAACAGACTGATTTGCCATTACCTGCTATCGCCCAGCCGCTCGGCCTGCCTGGCAACCTTTGCGAACTCTCCGTCTGTTGAGATGACCTCGAGGGTGGCAGGGGCTCATCCTCGCCAGTCGCGACCCAATGAAATTTCTCGCAAGATGTTTCCTGCCCCCGACCTTTGAGTTGGCCCGTACGACATTTGTCCCGCATTCGCTGGGACCGGTGGCCGAGGTCCAGAATTTTAGGGAACGGTCGCTGTCGGATTTTGTTGATTGGATGCCTGCTGCGCACGTTGCCAGGTTTGCGCACTCAGGTACCAACCTCCAGAATACTCAGCCCGCAGGCTCCGGTCTGCGGGCTTTTTCGATGCCATGGGATGCGGCGCTCGCGCTGCCGCTGCCCGTCCGCATCTGGGACGGCGGCGTCGGCTGCGAGACTTGGCTCTCACTCATTAGCTTCGGAAACAAAAGGCCGGCCGGATCGTTCGCTCTATGCCAGACCACCGGGTGCCGCGCCATGCCATCCACCTCGATCAAGAAAACAAAATACGATCTGGCCAAAGGGATTCTTTCCGTATGGTTTGTGACCAGCGGGAAACGCTACGAGTTCGAGGGGGTGCCGCCGGAGACGTTCGCGGCATTCCGATCAGCCTTTGCCAAGGGCCGCTTTTTCAACGCGCACATCCGCAATCGCTTCCGATATCGTCGCGTCACAAGCGATGACGATGATTGACCGGCTATTCAGCGTCCAGTTCAAGCGGCTCGGCTGCGCTTGCTCATGGTTTGGCGTCACGGCGATCGACGCTCGTGCGGGATCTTGGTCATCCGCGAAGCTTTTCGGCCTCGCGTTCCAAGGTCTTCCGGTCGTTGCCGTGCTGTTTGATGAGATCGCGAACTTGTTGAGCCGTCAGGCCAACCTTGTTGGCGAAATGCCGTACTTCGTAGTCATCGTCCGCTGATACCCGGTTGCGGTCACCGCCGCCACGCTTGCTCTTGTCGTCTGCCATCGCTTCTTCCTCCGGCAGGGGAATAACAGCGGCCGCGCAGGAATGTTCCAGGCGCGGCAAGCGGCAATTTTAGGCGGGACTAACAAAAGTTATCGAAAACGGACTGCTCGCTCGTGCAGGATTGACGGTACTCCGCCCGCCACGGCGGAGGATGGGAGGACCGGCCTCAACAAAGCCGAAGGCCGGGTTACTTGGCCCGTTGCGCGGATCCCTTGGGCGCTGCGACGGGCCAAGGTCGCTTGCGTCAGTCTTTCCTCCAGCGGCGCCTTTCTCGCAAGCCAGTAGTGTACCATTAACATTTGTTACTGCGGACCTGCTAATGAACTGCGTAGATGACTTGGCGGGCGTTGCCCTGGGCTTTGGAGTTGGGTTCGGTTTGCGGCGACAGTGTCACCGACTTGAGAAGCGAACCGATAGCTAGGCCCGTTGTCTAACCTTGGCGGGTCACGGCAACGGGTCTAGCGTTCCTCCGCTTGGGAATGGGATTTCCGGCCGAAGATGAATGTGCCGTCTCTGACGGCGTTCACACTGCCCCGATACGAGCCCGAAACACCTTCGCGGCATGAGGAGACAGCCCGCCAGCGCTCACAAGGAACTTTAGCGGCATCTAGAAGTTCTCCTCGGGCAATCCCGCACTCCTTGGGTCGAACGATGGCCGAGCTGGCATCAACTTTCGCATATTCATCAGGGCTGACCGGCGATGATATGCTAAGCGCAGTCGTGTCGTTACTGGCCGGCCTGCTGCTCTATAATGTCATGCGCGAACCAAGCCGATAGGGGCTCCTGCCGAGACGAAATTCACAGACCGCGCAGTGACGCCGGACAAAAGTTCGGTGGGCGGCCGTTGCTCGGTAGCGCAGCATGGAGGCAATCGGCTATTTGCCCGGGACCTCAGTCCGATCCAATTGACTCGTAGCTGACTTTTTTGGGTGTATCCTTTCCCCGTTGTGGCGTATCGGGGTGAGGTAAACGATGCGTGGAATCGATCGCAATGCTGTCCCGCCCAAAAGTGCGGGATGCGGTATAGTTGAACCTGCAGAGGTCAACATTCTGGCCAAGGCGGTGAGTGACTACTGCTCCAGTCACAAGATCGAACGCAAGGACGAGCGCGAAAACGTCGCGGTCAAAGTCATGAGCCTTTTTGGACGCGGTGTGACTGATGCTGACCAGCTGTTGGAAGAACTCGAGAAGGTGCGCTAAAGCCTGGTGCCCTCGGCTGGAACAAGTCCACTAAAGCCGAAGTTCGCGTAACGGGTTCTGAGCAAATGAGCGCGTTCGGAAGAGCTTGTGCGAAATGATCCTCAGGCGATGTAGCACTGGGAGAGCGCTCTAGCCGAGAGACGCAACAGATGCCCGTCATTCCAGGAATGGCGGGCATCTATTTTCACTGCTGCCGACGAAGAAGGTGACGCATTTCCTCGCCGGCCCTACCAAATGATGCATCGGGCAAGTTGTTTCTAGCATAACGACCAATGCGCCGGCCTGTCTAACCTCAGTCGAGCGGAAAGAGGTCGTTCCTCGACGGCACTAGTTGGGATCGCCGGACCTCGAGCCCCCATGGGCTCCGCCGCCATAGCTGTCCCCCCGCGACCCTCCGTTGCCGGAGTTAAGAAACTTTGGCTTGGGCCCGACGTGAACGTGGTTCTTGTCACCCCATCCATTGCCCGGACGTGTTCCTCCCGATTTGGCAATCGCCCTGGAGTTCAAGCTTGTGCCGAGCAGCAATGTAATGGCCGGAGGCGTCACCGCAGCAAAGCGTCCAGCCTGCTTGAGAAAATCGCGGCGCGCGTTGGCCTCTGAAACAAGCTTTTCGGAATTCTTTTCAATAAGCCTTTTGCTCTCATTCGGCATTTTAGCACTCCTTTCCTGCAAGATACTTTAATTGCTGTCTGCAAAGAAAGTAGTTCTCCAAAAGGCGTACACCGCGCCGGTGTCCGGAGCGGCCCGGCTCTCTGGCCGACAAAGGCCAGAATTGAGCCGGGCCTGACCGGCGGGGGCTCGGAATCGCAACACGGCGCCGGCTGACCAATGAGCATATACCCCTGATTGTATAGCCGGAACGCATTCATAAGGATAAAGCCGAGCCGGATCAGTGCAGCCAATATTATGGCTTCAAGCTGGCGCTAATATTCGAGCAGGCTGATGGAACCCGAACAGTGCGGTTGGGTTGGTAACATGCGACCGCACTCGTTTTCTCCCATTCAGGGTGCGGCCGCTCTACTCCGTAAGCAACAGAAGCCCGTCGCGCTTGCGCCATTGCGCGACGGGCTTTCTGGTCCACTGAACTTGTAGGTCGATACCCTTCATGTGCGAAGCAGCACCGCGAAGGCGGCTTGACGGCTGAAAACCCAAACAGGTACCCGCCACCCGGGGGAGTGTATGGCGGGTACCTGACCTCTCTCCGCCGACGACTGAAGGGTTCCGCCGGCTCTACCAAATGTCGGAACGGGCCTAATGTTTCAGTACTGGGACCAATGCGTTTGGATGTCCGACTTCCGTCCGGAGCGACAATGCTTTCAAATCATTGGTTCAACCAACCCGCACTAGACCTGGGAAGTGCTCGGACTGGTCTATCATCAGCGCAATTCGATAGGCGCCTTTGTTCGCCACGCCACCCCAGATGAAGAACGCGGCAAGGGCGGCGACGATCAGCAGGATCGGTCGCATGGCTGGAACTCCCTCAAAGCTCTTCGTACGCGCGTGGCCTGATTATCCGCCTGTTCATCTATGTCTACAAGCAATTGCTAATATATTGAGAACTCGCCGGGCTCGCCGCCCCATAGCCCAGCCCCAAGCCCGACGAGTGCCGACCCGGGAGGGTACCGGCATCATCCTATTTGCAAGGCTGATGCCAGCATATTCCGTCCTGAAATGAAACAGAGGGTGTGTCAGCGTGCGCAGGCTTGAACGATGGCAAAGCCTATATGCCGATGACAACCGGTACGGAAACACTCCTCCTGCCCGAGACAAACGGATCATCAAGAAAATGTTCCGTCATCACCTCGCATTCGAAGAGGTTTGGGGCGCGGCGGCGCAATTCCCTCCCGATCATGTGCACAGCCGCCGGGCGGAGCCTCCCATTCTCCGCAGGCCCGCTCCCTGGCTCCCATCAGGGGCGGGCCGTTCTTTCAGATCGCGCTAAGGGAACGCTTACGGGAGTTCCATATTGAATCAAATTCGAGTTTCCCATTGGGGTTCGCATGCGCAAGCCTGCCGGCAGAGCCAGGCACGAATAGGAGTTCACCGCCATGGCGATCCGCCAAAGAGCACTGGAAGCGGAAATTTTCGATCCGGAAGAGCTGGAATTTCTGGCCCGCGTCTTCGACCGGTTGAAATATGATGGCCAAACTACGGAGCAGCGTGAGGCGCTGGCCTCTCGCATCATCGCCAACTTCATGGCGGGTATTGTGGACGAGAATGAACTGGTTTCGCTATCCAGGCTACCTTTAGGTAGGTAACGGTCTGAACGGACTGGACTGCCTGCCGCCCGCCCCTTGTGAATATTCGTCATTGTTGCCGCTGGGCTACAGCCCTTTGGGCGCGACTGTATTAGGAAACGCTTGTGCGGGGTTCCCGGAATCGGGCGGACCATCTGGGAAAGGGGCGCACAGCAGTTTTGAGGGAAGATGGCCCGTCGGCTTTGGTCGGCGGGCTTTTCTTTTGTATGGCCTTGTCTGTAGGGCCTTGTCGTCGATCAGCGCCGCTTCCTCGTGCTTCGGCCCTTCGTCGCTACTTCCGGACCTACATCTTTTTTAAATGACGGTCGGGTGCTGCCTCAGCCAGATCGGCGAGCCAACTTCAGCAAGGGGGATTCGCCATGAAGCGCACTTATGAAAAGCCCGTCCTGGTCAAGCGTGACCGCCTGTCCGCCGTTACGGCCGTGATCGTCGTCTCGCTCGTGAACGGCGCGACGTCCCAATAAGGACGATGCCCGTCACTCCAGGCAGGAAATGGCGGGCATCTCTCTAGCTGCTACCGACCAGGAAGGTGACGCACTTCCTCACCGGCTCTATCAAATGATGCAGCGAGGCTTAGGTTTCAGCATGGGGACCAAAGCGTCAGCCTCTCGGACTTCTGTCGCATCGGCGGAAGGGGACATTCTGCCAATCGTCCCGGTTGGGTCGCGCGGCGTGTGCCTCAGCTGAGGTTCACCTCGCCGCGAAAGGCGTTTCCTCAGCGCCCATTCGACCTTCCCAGGCGGGCGGGCTCTTTGTTTGTCTTGGAACAATTCGGTGCCGCTGCAGTTCGCATTCTGGGTGCAGCTCCCGGCAAGAAGAGACGGTCGAGCGCGCCTTGGTCGGGTTGCCCCCGACGCAAAGAGCCCGCCCGCGGAGGAGGTGCGGCGGGCTCTTCTGCTGATCCGGCTAATTCAGCCTGGCCGGCGGCTCGCCGGGATAGCAGTAGTGATTACTATCCGCAGGCCGACCGGGGTATAATCTCCAATGGCCGTTCGGATAGCGGTTGTCCTGGCGCTTCTCGCCGCCTTCGCCTACGGGTTTGCAAAACTCGTAGAGCGGTATGGCGGTGCGGGCAATGATCCCGCATCACCCTGCGGAAAGGTGCCAAGCGTCGATTGCCCGGACCCGAATGCGCCGCCTCCCTTTCCCAAGCCCGACCGGACGGAGCCTCAAAGGCAGTCCGGTGCGTCAAGCCTGAAGGCATATTTATAAATTGCGCGGTTTCCCTCATCGGTCACCCGCACCCAGAAATGTTCATCCCGTCTCGCCAGGACGTCTTTGCCGGTGACTTTCTGAGCAGCCTCCCAAGGTGCATGGGCATTGGCAACGTGATAAGCCACCACCTGGTCGCCAGCCATCTCTTCAACTCGGTATGTCTTCATGATCGCTCCAAACAGCGACCCGAACTTGGAGCAAGGAGGGTTGTTCCGGGTCTTCCATTTTCGCTCGCCCATAGCGAGCGATTGCAGGGCAGCCTTGGGCGCCTCTAGGCGGGGCAGGTGGCCCGGTAGCCTTGGGTGGCTATGGGGGTGGCCACCGGGCCTTGGCCGGCAGGGGCTTAGGGAACACGATGCCGGCGAACGAGTATATGCGCATCTACTAATAAATCAAAATTCAGCCAAAAGGCCGAGCTGGCCCTTGAAACGCAAACATGACGGCTGGACGCTCCAAGAGCTGATCGACGCGGGCATGTCTCCCACGGCCGGCAGCCTCAACTGCCGTCGTCAGAAAGCTCGATTGCCGGCGGTCCGCGACCGCTTCGGGCCAGAACATCAATCTGGCCCCAATCAGCCCGGTTTGGAGAGCCGGTTGAAATTTGTTCGGACGCGGCGGCCGGCAGGTTTGAGTGCCGCGACCATGGAATCCTTCAGAGCACCGCCGCTTAGAAAAGACGGGCTCCGGCCGGATAGAACTTCAGGCCAAAACCATAAAGCCGATCGTAAGATCACCAATTGTGCAGCCGCCATGCCTTCGGCGAAGGCGAGCGCCTTCTCGTTGACCGCAAGCATCGCCTCAATCCCTTTCGGGGCACGGCTGCTTGCATCCAAAGCAATCAGCGGAAGGCGCATGGCGACGACAGCGGGTGCCAACATCAGGTCTCCACAAAGCGAGAATGCATTTTGGGTGTGGCGCTTCTTGCGAGTTGACATTGTGCCCCCATCTGGACCCGGCTGTTCAGCCAATACGCACCAATCCGGGGTTTGTTCCTGGAGGATGGCGGCCTTCATGAGTCCGTCATAAGGTGCGAATACATTAGCGAGGCCGGATGTCCCATCATCGGCTCCTACAAAGTCTCCTGCCCGGTTTCGGCCGGGCATTCTTTTAGCCTTCAACGAGCGCCAGCTTCGACCTGATCGCGCAGTCGCGTTCACGACGGCATCGGCGGCGTGAAGGCCCAGCGCGATGTCCAAAAGACCCCGCAAGCGAATAGATCGGAACCTCCCGCCCGCGGCGTCATTGACCTCTGCGGGCCGCGTCAGCCGGACCTGGTGGCAAAGAGAACAGGGTGGTTTTTCCGGCTTCACATCCTGGCCAACGAAAAGGCAGTCGAGCTCTTGTCCCACCCGGCCCGCTTCAGTTCGGTGTCGAGCGCATGGCAAAGGACGGGAAATCAAGGACCGGCTGGCTTCAGGAGGCCTGGCTTCTGCTGAAAGAAAGCGTCAGCGGTTATATGGATGACAACGCGCTGAGCCATGGGGCGGCGATTGCCTTCTATGCCACTACCTCTCTTGCGCCGATCCTTCTGATCGTTGTGGCGGTCGCAGGTCTCGTCGTCGGCAACGACGCCGCCCAGCTCGCGCTCTCGGCCCAGATATCGGGCGTGATGGGTCCGCAGAGCGCCGACCTCTTGAAGGCGACGATCGAGACCGCTTCGCGTCCCTGGTCCGGCGCGCTTGCCACCATTATCGGGCTGGTGACGCTCCTGATCACAGCCTCCGGCGTGTTTGGCGAGATGCAGCAGTCGCTGAATGAGATCTGGAAGGTCGAGCCAAGGGCCATGTCGCTCTCGCGTTTGGTGCGGGCGAGGGCGGCGAGCCTTGGTCTCGTAGCCGCGCTCGGTTTCATGCTCCTCGTGTCGCTCGCGGCGAGCACGGCCATCTCGGTGTTGGCCGATGTCATCAACCAACACCTGCCGTTCGGCGAACTGATCGTGAGTTCGATCAACACGATCGTATCGTTCGCGTTGATCGCGCTGCTCTTCGCGGCGATTTACAAGGTCCTGCCGGACCGCAGTCTCAAATGGCGCGATGTCGCTGTCGGTGCGCTGGTCACCGCGCTTCTCTTCACCATCGGCAAGTCGCTGATCGGCTGGTACATCGGCAGCAGTTCGATCGCCACTTCCTATGGCGCCGCCGGCGCGCTGATGGTGGTGCTGCTATGGGTCTATTACTCGGCTCAAATCTTTCTGTTCGGCGCCGAAATCACGCGCGCCTATTCGGTGAGCAGAGGAAGCCGGGCCGACCTCAGGCGGGTTATGAAGCCGGAGGTCGGAAAGACGGAGAGGTGACGGTCAAGCAACGCCGGAGAACGCAACACTGCGCGCGACCCTCTGCCTAAAGAGATCAGGCGTTGGGCCAGACAGCGTTGGCTTAGGCTGACAACCTGAGAGGGATCGTCGCCACCTGTCGGTCCATCAGGACGTGATTAGGTTGCGAAGCCGCGATGAGGCCGCCGCAACCCAGTCACGCCCGGCGGGCGTCAACCGACGATCAAACAGACTCCGATGTCGTCGTTGTCATCAATGGGCGGTCTGCGAATGAACACCGCCCGGCGCCGAAATGCCGCTCAAAGCCTCTCCAGCCTCCCGTGTCTCACCCTTTCTTGCGAGGTCTCCGAGGGAGATGATGCCAACGAGCCGTTTGTCTCGGTTCAGAACCGGGAGCCGGCGCACCTGCAAGTCTCCCATGTTAGCAAGAACATGATCGACGTCTTCGTCATCGAAGCAATATCTTACCTCTTGGCTCATGACATCGCGCACCTTGGTATCGGGACCTTTGCCCAGCGCTATCCCGCGGATGACCATGTCCCGGTCGGTGATCATCCCCACCAGCCGGTCATTTTCACCGACAGGCACGACGCCGGCGTCGAGCTTGCCCATCATCAGCGCCACCTCGCGGATCGACTGTTCGGGATTCGCGACGGCAACGTCCTTTGTCATGCAACTGCCGACCTTCATGGCTATCTCCCTTTGTTGCGGAGCCCGCCCGCCGAACCTGAACTGAGAAAACAAATGCTCGGCGCTATTGGTTCCTTCAAATCTCGCGCGGGAGAGGGCATGGAAAGTTCCGCCGTGGGGCTCGAATGACAGCCGGACAGGCGACCGGTCCTTGCGGAGGCCCGAGGGAAGCAGGCCGGCACCCCATTGCGCATGTTCGGCCGAGACCCGTTCGTGCTGTTGCCGATCCGGCGATCGTTGCGTGCGCCGCTCATGGAACAGAGTCCTGCCTTCGGCCATTGTGTTATGGGCCGGGGGCGACCTGATAGGGGAGCCATGGCCGACTTTCGAAACCGGATCTCACCTGCCCGCGAGGCCGAGACAAGCTCGCGGCAAGCTAAGGCGCGCAACCGCTCCATCATCGTCATCGGGGCGTCCGCTGGCGGGGTTGAGCCCCTGAAAGCGATCGTGAGCGACCTGCCTGCCGATCTACCGGCGGCCGTGTTCGTCGTGGTCCATGTCGGCCAGGTCAGCTATCTGCCGGAAATCCTCGACCGTGCGGGAGCGCTGAAAGCCTCCGGCGCCAAGAACGGCGAGTCCTTCAAGATGGGAAACATCTATGTCGCGCCGCCCGGCTTCCATCTTCTTCTGCATGACGATCACATGATGCTGCGCCGCGGCCCGCGCGAAAACCTCGCGCGGCCGGCGGTAGACCCGCTGTTCCGCTCGGCGGCGCTGAGCTTCGGCGCAAGCGTCGTCGGCGTGCTGCTGTCGGGCGCGCTTTCCGACGGCACCGCCGGCCTGCGGGCAATCAAGGCGGTCGGCGGCCTCGCGGTGGTCCAGCATCCCAAGGACGCGCTGGTGCCTTCCATGGTGGAAAGCGCGCTGCGTTATGTCGACATCGATCATTGCGAACCCGCCGCCAAACTCGGCGGCTTGCTGGGCAAGCTGGCGGCCGAGCCGGCCGGAGAAACGTTGCCGGCCCCACCGACGGTCAGGCTGGAGGCCGCAATCGCGGCACAGGAGCATTCGACCATGAAAGAACCAGATCGACTTGGGCAACTGTCGGTGTTTACATGCCCGGAATGCCACGGGCCGCTGTGGGAGATCGAGGACGGTGACATGCTGCGCTATCGGTGCCATACCGGGCACGCTTTCACCGCCGATGCGATCATGGAGGCGCAGGCGATCGAGGCGGACGAGATCCTGTGGAGCCTGCTGCGGTCGCATCAGCAGCGGGCGGAGTTTGCCCGGCGCATGGCGGAGCGGGAGAAGACGCGACATCGCTCCCAACTCGCCAGCGAGTTCGGCAAGCGGGCGAGGGAATACGAAGCGGATGCCTCCGTCATCAAGCGCATCCTGGAAAGCAGGCGGACACAGGTAACAGGCAATGGCGCAGGCGGCGAGGAAGGCAAGCACAAGGAAGGCACGGACTAGCCCGCGCCAGGATGAGAGAGAGCCCGCGCTGTTCCCTGTCATCGGCATCGGCGCATCGGCCGGCGGCATCGCGGCGTTGCAGAAGTTCTTTCCGGAAGTGCCGGCCGACAGCGGCTTTGCCTATGTCGTGATCCAACACCTCGATGCCGAGCATGAGAGTGTGCTCGCGAGCATCATCCAGCGCTCCACCGCGATCGAAACGCAGACCGCGGTCGAAGGCGCGGAAGTCGAGCCGAACAACATCTACGTCATCCCGCCGGGCGTCTCGGTGACCATCCGGGGACAGCGTTTCAACATGGCCAAGATGGCCGCCACGCGCGCGAAGCGGACGCCGATCGACGATTTCTTCACGTCCCTGGCACAGGATCAAGGGGAGGATGCGGCCGGGCTGATCCTCTCCGGAACCGGCAGCGACGGCACGATCGGGCTCAGGGCAATAAAGGAACATGGCGGCCTAACGCTGGCGCAGCAGAGCGCCGAATATGATGGCATGATGCGCAGCGCCGTGCAGAGCGGCCTGGTTGACATGGTGCTGCCGGCCGAGGAGATGGCTGCGAAGCTCGTCGGCTATTTCAGCCACGCCAACCGCGATGAAAGCGAACGCGACCGCCGCAAGCGCGAAGTGGGCGAACAGCTTTCGCGGATCGCGGGGCTGT
The DNA here is from genome assembly GCF_003997315.1 of Mesorhizobium sp. M1A.F.Ca.IN.020.04.1.1. Taxonomy (NCBI): domain Bacteria; kingdom Pseudomonadati; phylum Pseudomonadota; class Alphaproteobacteria; order Hyphomicrobiales; family Phyllobacteriaceae; genus Mesorhizobium; species Mesorhizobium sp. M1A.F.Ca.IN.020.04.1.1. The sequence continues at coordinate 31,251 of NZ_RZSN01000006.1, read as the reverse complement.
TGCGTACGCGCACGGGCCATGATTTCAGCGGCTACAAGGACAACACCATCCTGCGGCGCATCCAACGCCGCATGCAGGTGCTGCAGATCGACGATCCCACGGCTTTCTACGAGCGGCTGCGCGACGAGCCGCAGCAGGTCGACCTTCTGTTCCAGGACCTGCTCATCGGCGTGACCAGGTTCTTCCGGGACCCGCAGGCCTTCGATGCGCTAGAGAGCTTGGTTATTCCGAAGCTTTTCGGGGGCCGCAAGCCGGACGAGACGATCAGGGCCTGGGTGCCCGGCTGCGCCACCGGAGAGGAAGCCTATTCGATCGCCATGCTTTTGAAGGAGAACGCGCCGCGGGGCGCCGCTTCTCCCAACCTGCAGATCTTCGCCACCGACATCGACGAGCGTGCGCTGGAAGTGGCGCGCGCCGGCCGCTATCCGGCGACCGTCGCAAGCGACATCACGCCGAAGCGCCTGAAGGAATTCTTCTCGCGCGAGGACGGCACATATCGTGTTTCCGCCGAGTTGCGGGAAGCCTGCCTGTTCTCGGCGCACAATCTGTTGCGCGACCCGCCGTTTTCCAAGCTGGACCTCATCGCCTGCCGCAACCTCTTGATCTATATGGGGCCGGAGCTGCAGGAGAAGATCATCCCGATCTTCCATTATGCGTTGCGCAATAACGGCTATCTCTTCCTCGGCTCGTCCGAGAACGTTACGCGCCATGCGCGCCTGTTCTCGACCATCGACAAGGCGACCCGCATCTTCCAGAAGCGCAGTGAGGTCGCCGCGCAACGCCTGCCGGAATTCCCACTTGCCGCCGCCGCCAGGCAGGCTGTTCCCAGCACGCGCCCGCGGGCAACGACAGGAACCCTGCAAGAAGTTGCAGAACGCTTCCTGGTCGAGCGCTATGCTCCGGCCTACGTGGTCGTCAACGCCGCCGGCGAATTGATGCACAGCTCGGGCGGGACAGGCAAATATCTGGAACTTGCCGCCGGCGCGCCCGACCACAACGTCTTCTCCATGGCCCGTCGCGGGCTGCGCATGGATCTGCGCGCTGCCCTTCACAAGGCAGTCAGCACCGGACAGATGGCGGTGCAGAACAATATCAGCATCGGCACCAATGGCGGACGCCAGACGATCAGCCTCGCCGTGCAGCCGCTGCCGGTCGACGGCAATTCGGATCCGCTCTACATGCTGGTCTTCCGCGATATCGGCGGGATAAAGGCGGAGGCAGAGGACGAGCCTGTCCAGACGACCGACGATGTCGAAAGCGCCAATGTCAGTCAGCTCGAAAAGGAGCTGCGGGAAACCAGGGAACGGCTGCAGATCACGACGGAGGAGCTAGAATCCTCCAACGAGGAGTTGAAATCCTCCAACGAAGAACTGTCCTCTATCAACGAGGAGCTGCAATCGTCCAACGAGGAGTTGGAGACCTCCAAGGAGGAGCTGCAATCGATCAACGAGGAACTGCAGACCGTCAATGCCGAGCTCAACATCCGCGTCGACGAGCTCAGCCGCGCCAACAACGACATGTCCAACCTGCTCGAAAGCACGCAGATCGCGACCGTGTTCCTCGATCGCGACCTTTGTATCAAGAGCTTCACGCCGACGGCACGCGACCTGTTCAGGCTGGTCGAAAGCGATGTCGGCCGGCCGCTCGCGCATGTGCGGCCGCGCTTTGCCGCGGACCGGCTGCAGGCAGACATGGAGCAGGTGCTGCAGCGGCTGGGCACGATAGAAAGGCAGGTGGAAGGCACCGAAAGCGGCAAGCGCTACATCATGCGCGTGATGCCCTACCGCACCGTCGACAATGTCATCGCCGGCGTCGTCGTCACCTTCGTCGACATTACCCAGATCGCGCAGGCGGAGGAAAAGATCGGCGCGCTGTCGCACGACCTGCGCAACCGCCTCGAAAGCCTGGAGACTGTTCTGGATCTTGTGCCTGTCGGCATCTTCATCGCCGAGGACGGCGACGGCGATGCCATCCGCGCCAATCGCCGCGCCGCCGAGCTCGCCGGCCGGCGCGCGGCGGACGGCAAGCTCAGCACTGTGCCGGCGGTCCTGCCGCTGATGGTGAACGGCTCCGTGGTGGAAACGCACGAGCAGCCGCTGCAGAAGGCGATGCGAACGGGCAAGCCCGTGCCCGGCTACGAAGCCCGAATCGCGCAGGCGGACGGCTCAAGCATCGACGTGATGATGTCGGCCAATCCGCTGTTCGATGAATCCGGCAGGGTTCGGGGCGCGATCGCGGCCCTCGTCGACGTATCGAACCACAAGGAAGCCGAGCGCGCTCAGGAGAGGCTGCTGCACGAGCTGCAGCACCGCGTGAAGAACATCCTCGCCACGATCACCGCGCTGGCCGCGCGCATGATCCGCTCGTCAGCTTCGATGGGCGAATTCGCGGCCTCGTTCCACGAACGCTTGCACGCGATGGCCCGCACGCATGAGGTCCTGTCGTCCCATAATTGGGGCGACGCCGACCTCGAGCAGCTGCTCAGGGCGACATTTTCTCCGTACAACAGCACAGAACGGCAGAACCTGGTCCTGCATGGGCCGCCGTTTCATCTCGATGCGGCAACGGCGGCGGCGCTCGGCATGGTCTTCTTCGAGCTTGCCAGCAACGCTGCCAAATATGGGGCACTTTCCGTCGACACCGGCCGCATCGAAGTCTCCTGGAACATCGCGAAGCCGGGCATGCTGTCGATCAGCTGGAAGGAAGTCGGCGGTCCGGCCGTGGAAGAACCATCCCGCAGGAATTTCGGAACCACTTTCATCCAGCAGAGTTTAGAGTACGAGTTGAGGGGGAGTGTCGAATTGAACTTCCGGCCCACCGGCCTGGAGTGCCTGCTTGAAATCCCCCTTGCCCGAACCGAAGCCTTCGAGCCGCTGCCCGGCCACGCATGAACAAGAGCGCTCCATTATCGGGCCTGCGAATCCTCGTCGTCGAGGACGCTTTCCTGGTTGCGCTCGACCTCTCCGACGAACTGACCGATGCGGGCTGCCATGTGGTGGGGCCCGCGCCCTCGGTCCAACAGGCGCTCGAGCAGATCGATGGCGTCGAACTTGATGGGGCGGTGCTCGACGTGAACCTGCATGGCGAACGCAGTTTCCCGCTTGCCGAGCACCTCGCAGCGCGCCACGTTCCTTTCCTCTTCCTCACCGGCTATGACAGCGCAACGGTCTTTCCCGATCAGTTCCGGGATTCGCCGAGACTGTCGAAGCCAGTAGACTCCAAAGTGCTGATCGAGGCGGTCGCGCGATTTGGCGCGCATAAGCACTGAGGCTTCGGGGCGCCTCGCCTTTGGCAATCGGCTTCTTGCAAGCGTTCGCAACATCCAATGCAGGCATTGGTCCCGTCTGGCATCGTGGAGGACTTTTCCACTCTCCGCTGCTGTTGATCCGTTGGCTGACGAACGATCGCAGGATCGCGAGCGACCAGGTCAATAGCCGAAGCACCAACATCCTGGGGGACCACGACCGTGGTGATCTTTGCGGCCTCGGGGGGATTGGCGAGTTCGTTCCTCTAACTCGAACGGCGACGCCGGGGGTTGGCGAAGGCGTTCAAGCAAGTTCGCTTACAACAGGAACGATCATCATCGTCACGCATTCTCCCTAATCAATGCCCATCAACTCTCTCTGCTGGGGTGAGAACCGTGTTACCCAAAGGCCATGCCGTGCCTGACTGCGTACCGGGCGAGGTCGCTGTCGTCGACCTCATTCCTGCCTTGCGTGCTTTTGCGCGCACTTTTTGCCGCTTGCCCGATGATGCCGACGATTTGGTGCAGGAGACCCTGACCAAGGGGCTTGCGAATTTGGACAAGTTCGAGCCGGGGACGCGATTGAAGTCCTGGCTTTTCACCATCATGCGCAATACGCATTACACGCGGGTCAAGGCGGCAGCTAGGGAAGCGCCCGGTTTGCTTGACTGCGCCTCCAGCCGGCCGATTTCGGAAGCCTCGCAGGACTGGTCCGTTCGGACCAAGGAGGTCTACCGCGCCATCCAGAAGCTTCCGATACATCAGCGCGAGGTACTGACGCTAATCGGTGTGCTGGGCGTCAGCTACGAAGAAACCGCGGAGATATGCGATTGCGCGGTCGGGACCGTTAAAAGCCGTCTCAACCGGGCGCGTGCAAGCGTCCTGGAATTCCTTGATGAAAGCTCATCGCAAGCGCTGGTCGAAAGACACGACCATCTCGCGGAAGATCACTGGGACAGAAGCGCTGACAGGCATCGATGAGGCTTGTCGTCAGTTCTCCTTTTTGCACCGGCGCTTCTCGATCAGCGCATTCTGCAACTCGATCGCGAGCTTAGCCAGGCGATCAGGAACTTTTTCCTGCTCAATGGCGGTCAACAACGACGCGATCTCTTGGTCTATGCCCAGGCTTGCCTGGCTGACGGGATCGCGCTGGCTCGGACGAGACATGGCATTCTCTTAGCAAATGTGGCCCCTTCTAGATTCACTTGAGACCATACACGGCCGGAGTTTGCAAGGCGCTTCCAGCCGCCGATCAGCTTCAGCCCCGCAGCAGATCGTGGCGGAGCGAAAACCCTTTGCCTGAACTGATCCGTTCCGAGCCGGCAAAGTCTTGCGATAGTCCCCGCAAGATTCAGTCTTCCGGAATCCGGTTTGCCGCGTGGTCTTGATACTGATCGGACTTGATCCGATTGCTGTCGAGGCCGCGTTCTTTTGTATGCTGCTTCTTATCCCGGTTCGACAGGACGTCATTTTCGCCAATCATGTCTTTCGGAACCGTCGTCTTCGCTCCGGTCCCGGCACCTTTGCCCTGACTGCCGCGTCCCATGTGTTTCTTACCGCCGGACGCCATCTTCTTCTCCTGGGTCTTCCAGCTTCTGCGCAAGTGGTTTGGGGCCCGAACTTCGGTCCGTCGGTTATGTTCCGCCGGTACGACGAATAAGAAAGGCGGTGCCGTCCCATCGACGGAAAGGCATCTCACCATCGATGAGGACGTCCATGGCGCATATTCGGGCGAGGTGGCCGATGTCGGAGGAATCGGCGGCGGGCGACATCCGATATGAATAATTGAGGATTGCCGCCATCCCTCCTGGCCGCAACACGCGCGCCACTTCGATAAAGTGCCGCTCGGCGACGCCGGCAAGTACCAGGTAAGGGAAGCTGTCGACCGCCAGCACGCCATCAAAACCCGCATTGACGAATTCGCCAAGGTCGAGGCCGGAGGTCCGGCGGAATTCAACATTGCCAAGACCGGCGCAGCGTCGGCGCGCGACGGCAACCATCCTGGGGGAGATATCGATGCCGACGATATGCTTCGCTCTGGCGTGGAGCGCGCATTCGAAGCGGCCGATGCCGGAGCCGATATCGAGTATTGTCTTGTCCGCGCCGGTAAAATCCTGTCGCTCCAGCCAGGAGACGATTTCGGCCGTTGCAGCCGTAAGCTTTTCCTCGTCGCCAAGCGACGAAAGTTGGACGCTGGCCGCCGGAGAGATGGCGACCGCCTCGTCAAAGCCCTCGGCCAGCCGGCGGATCGTCATCTCACCGGTTTCGCCGCGCAGACGGTCATGACAAACCGAAGCTGCCGTTGACCTCAGACTATCGAAGGCATCTGCCTTGCCTGAAAGAAGCACAGCGATGTCCTTGAGCCAGCCCCTTTGCTCGACAGCGCTTGTACGCATGTCCAATGCGACGTCCGCCAATTCTGGCGCGCGCATATCCGTCTCGACTGCCAATCTGGCGACCGCGACTTCGGCGGACAGGTCGGTCGCCATGCAATCCTCGAGGATATGCCTCGCGGTCGACCTCACTCGCTCTGCTGTGGTCATGGCGAGGCGCTCCGGGTCCAGACCCGTTGTATGGTCCATCGGTCCTTTGCTCCCCAGCTGTATTTGTAGCTCTCCCGGCCGCGTAGAAAATCGAACTCTCGCGCGCCGTCCTGAACGGCTTCGGCGATAGCCTTGCCGATCAGAATGGCGCCGGGGCTCTCCGATGCGTAAGCGGGGTCGAAGCCGCCGAGATAGGCATAGGCGCGGTCGTGGTGATGAAAACCGTAATAGGCGCCGACGACGGCGCCGTCGATTTCCATCAGCCAGCACCGCGCCAAATGGCTCGCGGCGAGACGGGGCAAGGCATTGCGATGAAACTCGATCGCGCTTTGCGTCAGCACGCCGCCGCCCTGTCCGGCCCAGCGGGCGTCGTGCAGGCGGATCAGCTGACCGAGAAATATCTCCGGCGCGGCCTCCGCCCGGTTGATCGTCACCCGGCCTCTCCGTTGCGCGGCTCGCAGCGCGCGACGCAGCTGGCGTCTTCGCCGCGCGGGAACGCACCCTGCAAGCGTCTCGTCGCCAGCCAAGGCAAGCACGGGGCAGGCGGCATGGCAGGTAGATTGGCTCTCGTCGATATCGGGCAGCAAAAGCTCCAGGGATGCGGCTTCACTCCAAAGGTCCGGCAGGATCCATTGCGACCATTCGAGCGAAAGCACAGTCTCGGCAATCAAGATACCGACGGCTTCTTCGAACTTGGGTGCGCAAAGAATGTCGAGATAGTCGCTCAGCGATATTCCGATCGGAAGCAGGCGCAAACCGGAAGCGTGCCGTTCGAGGTAGAGTGGTGCCAGGCCGACGAGATCGTTTCCGTTCCACACGGCGATCGCCGAGAGATCGCCCGGCGCGAATGTCCGCCACCATGGCAGGAGCCAGGCGGGTGACTGGAAAGGCGTAGCAGAGCCGCATTGCGACCAGAGCGACCACCAATGCTGCTCTAGACCGTCGAGCGCATCTTGGTCGCGGATGACATCGGCACGCAGGCCGCTCATCCGGCGACTCCCAAATGTGTGCGGGACTCGCCGAGCTTTGCCAATGCCCGATAGGCATCCATATAGGCCGAAACCATGCGATCGAGCGAAAACCGATCTCGCGCCTCGGCCCGGCATGTTTCGTTGTCGAGGTCGGCCGAAGCGTCGATGGCCATCGCCATCTCGTCGATATCATTGACCAGGAACCCGGTCTTGCCGTGCTCAACGACATTGGGCAGGGCGCCATTCGGGAAGGCCACAACCGGCGTGCCGCAGGCGAGGGCTTCCATGGCAACGAGCGAGCTCGTCTCCGCGGCGAGGCTCGGAATGACCAGGCAGCGGGCGGCGTTGAGAAGCCGCCGCTTGGCGAAAAACCCGAGCGGTCCCAGGAAACGCCGCCGCCTGTCGAGGCGAGGCTCCACCTCGTCGGCGAAATACTGAACATGTGTCCGGTAGGGATATATCTGCCCTCCTATTGCAAGCGGCACTCCAGCGCGCTTCGCGGCGTCGATCGCCAGGTGGATGCCTTTTTCCGGGCATATTCGGCTTAACACGAGCGCGAAATTGCGATGCGACCGGGGGGCGGCAAGCGCATTGACGTCAACCCCGTTTGGGATGGGCGCGATCAGTCTCGATCCGGCCGGCGCGGTTGCTTGCTGCGCCTCCGAGACCGCGTGCAGCCACAGGTCTTCACGGGCCGGGCTCAGCACTCCGGCCGGATACCAGGCAAGCGGCAGGTGCAGTGTCACGAGCGTGGGGCCGTCATCGGGAAGATAGGCATCGAAATCGATGCCATGCAGATGGACGACATCGATCGGCCAGCGCGCACGCGCGGCTGCGATCGCCGCGCGGTGCGCGTCCTGGGCGCGGCTCTTTGCCGTCTCGTCGAGCGCGCCTGTTTCGGCAGGCGTCTCGACCAGGGTCCCGGCCGCGCTGGAGCCCCGGCAGGCGACGACGATGGATTGATGGCCTTGCCTGACCAGTGCGTGATCCAGCATCGACAGCACCTGCTCGGCGCCGCCGACCGCATCGAGGCCGACAGGCGCAAGCGGATAGGCGACGTTGAGCACGGTAAGCGTCATGGCTGATCGAGCCGAAGTGACCTCATGCGGCCGAGACCCGCCGCATCGGCATCGCGGCGTCGCGCACGCCAGGTGCGTAGCGGCGCACCATCTTCGCGCAGAACTCGGCGAACTCTTCGGGCGCCTGTGGCGGGCTGGTGTGATGAGGCTGCAGGCCTCGGTGCTCGGGCGTGAAGCAGAAAGTGATGGTGACGTTGAAGTCTGCCAGGGCTTCCATCTGGCGGTCGAACCAATCGAGGGCATTCGGTCTGAAACTGTCGGCCCAAGAGAGGCCGGTGCGCAGATTGGTGACGCCCAGCCGCTTCATCCAGGCGACGGCGTCGTCCAGCCGGTGGTCCTCGAAATGGAACCACTGGACGAGGCCCATTTCCGGAGTGTGCCGCACGAACTCTTCGAGCGCGGGCTTGGGCGAGCCATCCTCGCGCAGAAGACCCATGTAGAAATGACGGTAATAGGAAGAGCCTTCCACCTCGCGATGCCGTGTGGTCGCTCCCCAAGCATGAGGCAAATCATAAAGGCTATACCATTGGACGCGGGGCGCGTTGCCCAGCAGAAGCTCCGCCGTCCGCCGCAGGCCCCAGACCTGGACCTCCTCGGCGCCGAAGCTCGACACGCCGACTTCGCTGATCCAAATCGGCAGATCGGTAACTTGGGCGATCTCGCCGAGCTTTTGCGGCCATTCGTGGATCTGCCAAAGGTTCCAGTCGAGCGGGAAGCCGTGCACGGCGACGGCGTCGACATGGTCGAGGACACCATATCCCTTGATCAGCGACATGAAGCCGGCATCGATCGGCGAAATGCCGCCAAGCACCCTGGTGATCGCCGGGTTTTCAAGCCCGATCGCGTCCGCCGCCATGATCGTCATCCCGGCGAAGCGGCTCCAGTCCGGATCGAGCTCTGGGTCCCAATGCGACTTGTTGTTGGGCTCGTTCCAGATCATGGCGGCTTCAATCATCATTTCGTCCTTTCGACGGGTAAACCGCACCTTCACCCGCCGGCTCATCGGACGCGCGGCAGAAGTAGACCTCGTCTTCCGGGTGAAGCAGGATCTGGAAGCCGGCGCTGCGCAGCATCGCCTCGATGCAGCCGCGGTTCGGGATCCACCAGTTGGTCGGATCGTCGGCGTAGCGGTGCTCGATGAAGTGCAGCTTCGGGAATTCGGTTCGATCGAACAGGTCGAGCGTCCAAAAATCATAGTTCTGTTCGAGCGCGAGGATTTCGCTGCTCCCGCGTTGCATCGACTGGAAGACCATCAAGTCGCGCGCAACATGCTCGCGGATCAGGTCGAGCGCCAGCAACGGGTGGCGTAGATGGTAAAGCACGCCCATGAAGAGCACGATGTCGAAGGTCTCGCCGAGCGCGCCGACGTCGTAGACCGACAATTGCCGGAATTCGATGTCGCACTCGGCGATTTCGGCGGCGAAACGCGCTTGCGTCAGATAGTCCACGTCGAAATCGATGCCGAGCACGCGATCGGCGCCTCGCTTCTTCATTTCAATGGAATAGAACCCGGCGTTGCAGCCGATATCGAGCACCGACTTGCCCGAGAGATCGGCCGGGATCGCATCCGCGAATTTCTGCCATTTCACCAGAGGATAGTTGCCGAGGAAATGGTCGGGAGCGGTCTCCACGCCCGCCAGTTCCATGTTGTGGAACCACGGTCCAAGCGCATCGATACGGCGGCGAATTTCCGCGTCGGAATGCAGCACGGTCAGCCTCCTTCGCCTGGCAAGGATGGCACCTGCGAGCGGCTCGGCGGCACGAATATCGCTGTGTCTTCGTCTTCCCAGGCGTCGTTGTTTTCAAGCAGCCGGAGCGCCGTGCGGTAGCCGTTGAAGGTGCCGACATCGACATAGGCCGAGCCTGCCTTGACGCCCCAGGCTTCACCGCCGACGGCAAGGTAAGCATTGACCAGCGTTCCGAAATACTCGTCGCAGCCGTCCCGCTCGCGCCAAAGCGCCGCGAGCCGCTGAAAGATGCAGCCCGGCATCTTGAACGCGCCCCAGACCCAGTCGGTGGCTGCGTCCTGCTGCTTGACCTGGATCTGCTCGACGCGGCCGTCCTGATCGACGACCACGGCGTCGAAAAGCTCGGGACGGTCTACAGGAAACAGCAGGAATGACAGCCGGTCGTCCGGCAGATGGCAGAAGCCGTCCTCGGGGAACCAGATCGTGTCCGGCAGACCGACCAGGACGGTCTCTTGCGGCGCGACGAGAGGGGCGGCGCGGAAGATCGCGTCGCAAAGACCGACGGGAGAGGGCTGGGCCACGAAAATCGCGGCCGCGCTGTCATAGCCGGCCGCATAGTATTCGAGGATATCGGACTTACCCGAACCGATGATGAAGCAGATCCTGTCGACGCCGTTGCGCACCATTCGGCGCACCAGATACTCGCTGACCGCGCACGGACGCTCGGTTTGCCCGTCCATCCGGCTGCCAACCGGGAGCAGTTCCTTGGAAAAACCCAGCGGTTGAATGCGGCTGCCGCGCCCCGCCGCAGGCACGATACCCAACATCAGACTGTTTCCTTCATCGGTTCGCTTGCTGGCGCGGTGGCGGCTTCGACCAGAATCCGGTCCAGTTCCGCGGCGCGGCGTGCGGATGTGTGTTCGTCGAGGACGCGTTCGCGGGCTCGGCGGCGCAACGCCTCGAGCTCGCCGTCCGACAAACCGAGCGCGGCGACCACATCGTCGGTGGAATGTGCAAGCAGGATTTCGCAGCCGGGCTCGAAGAAGTCGTCCAGACCCGGCCAGTCGTCGGAAACGATGGCGGCGCCGCAGGCAGCCGCTTCGAACAGCCGGCCGGAGGGGCACCAGCCCTTGCGCGCCATGGCCTCGCGGGTGACATTCAGGGTGAGGCGTGACGAGCAGAAGAAGGCCGGATGATCGGCAGGCGGCAAATGCCTGACGAAGAAGATGTTGTCGCTCCACGGAAATTCCTGCGGATATTGAGCGCCGCCAATGACGAAACGGCGATCCGGCAGCCGGACAGCGGGCGCGACGAGCAGCTTCTCGACGCCGGCCTGGCGATCCGCGGCATAAGTGCCGAGGTAGGACAGATCGCCGGCAAACTCGGCCCTGGGCTTTGCCGGCCGATGACGCTCCGGATCGACATGACCGTAGAGCGGCACGACGCGGCGCGCCCCCAGCATGGACTTGAGCGCACCGAGTGCCTCGCCGCCGGTGTAGCTCAGCACCAAATCGAAATCGCGAAGGCCTTCTGGACCGAAATAGGGAGGCTGCTCGCCCTGCTCGATGCGCGCGAGCGTCACCGCGGTATCAAGATCGTAGAACACCTTGAGCCCACGGCAACTCTCCTGCGCGAGGCGTGAGGCTTCAACAGCATCCGGGCAGTAGGAGGTGACGATGACCGCGTCAGCCTGCCGGACCGCGATTGCCGCAGCCTGGGCAATATCATCCCATCCCGGATAGAGCACCACGTGGCCGCCATCGAGATGGGTGAGATCCCTTGCGCCGGCATAGTAGGGCGTGTCGCGCTCAAAGAAGCTGATCGACCAGCCGAGTGGCGCCAGCGCGCGTATCAGCCCGCGCCAAAGCGTGGCATGTCCGTTTCCCCAGGAAGAGGTGACCGTGAGGCCGAAGATCACCATGCGCATCGGGCAGCTCCAGTCAGGCGATTTCGTTCAGGCGAATGAGCTTAGAGCCCCAGTCGCCATGGACGACGGTGGTGATCGAGGCAGGTTCGATGTCGAAGCGAAAACAGTCGCCGAGCTGAAGGCCAAGCACCTTGCACACCGCAGCCTTGATGACGTCCGCGTGACTGATCAGTGCAACGCATCGGTTTGGGGCCTGTTCGCGAAGCACGTCCATGAGGTCGACGATCCGCTGCTGGGTGTCCTGCATGGTCTCGCCGCTCGGTGTTCGGGCGCTCTGTCGCTGGTCGTTCCACATCCGCCAGGCGGCGTCATCGGCCAGCTCTTCGAATGTCTTGCCGGACCATGCGCCGAAATCGATCTCGTCCAATTCCTGGCAGATTCCGATCTGCTCGATATTGCAGGCGACAGCGATCGGTTTCGCGGTTTCCAAGGTGCGCTTGCGCGGGCTGCTGAAAATGGCCGCGAGCGGTTCCCTCGCCAGACGGCGGGCCAGACGCAGCGTCTGTGCCTGGCCGGTTTGGCCAAGATCGATATCCTGGCGGCCTGCCAGATAGCGGCCGACATTGTCATACGCAGCATGCCGCACGAGGAAAATAGTCGTTGTCATTCCGCGGCGTCGAGCATCGGCTCGCCCCTACCGGCTATGAAGGCGAGGGTGCGCAGGCGGGCTTCGGCATCGGTGAACTGCTCCGGCGGAGACTTCATGAAATAACTGCAAGGCCCGGTGAGCGCCCCAGCGATACCGCGATCGAGCGCCAGCTTGGCGCAGCGCACCGCGTCGATGACCACTCCGGCGGAGTTGGGGGAATCCCAGACTTCCAGCTTGAGTTCGGCATTCAGCGGGACGCCGCCGAAGGTCGTGCCTTCGACCCGGATATAGGCCCATTTGCGGTCGGTGAGCCAAGGCACATGATCGCTGGGTCCGACATGGATGTTGCCGGGCTCGAGCGGTACATCGATCTGGCTGGTGACCGACTGCGTCTTGGAGATCTTTTTCGATTCCAGCCGCTCACGCTCCAGCATGTTGAGGAAGTCCGTGTTGCCGCCGAAGTTGAGCTGGTAGGTGCGGTCGATGCGCACCCCGCGCTCCCGAAACAGATTGGCGAGCAGCCGGTGAACGATGGTAGCGCCGACCTGGCTCTTGATGTCGTCTCCGATCAGGGGCAGGCCGCGCTCTTCGAAGCGGCGGCGCCATTCCGGCCGCGAAGCGATGAAGACCGGTATGCAGTTGACGAAAGCGCACCCGGCCGCCAACGCGCATTCGGCATAATAGCGGGTTGCCGCATCCGAGCCGACCGGCAGATAGGACACCAGCACCTCGGCCCCGCTTTCCCGAAGGCCTGCGGTCACGTCGGCGACCGGCTCATTCGCTTCCTCGATTTCATCGCGCAGATATTTGCCGATGCCGTCGAGTGTAGGTCCGCGTTGCACGCGCACGCCGATCGGCGCCACATCGGCAAAACGGAAGGTGTTGTTCGGGGCGTTGTAGATTGCTTCGGCCACATCGCGCCCGACCTTGCTCTTGGCGACGTCGAAGGCGCAGACGACCTCGATGTCTTCGACATGGTAGCCGCCGAGATCGGCATGCATTAGCCCGGGGATCGGCTCGTTGCTTTTTGCCTGACGATAATAGGTGAGGCCTTGCACTAGGGAGGATGCGCAATTGCCGACACCGACGATGCCGATGCGAACCTTTTTCGATGTCACGAAACCGCCGCCTCTATTGTTGGAGGTAAGTTCCTCGCGCCGAACTGTGACCGGTCAGGAATGTTCCTTGAGAGGTGGAAAATTCGCCGATGCGGTCGACGTTCAATACTCCCGTTGCCGCGTTGTCTCCGAGGCCAGCGCAGGACGCGACGTTCGGAGTGCGGCTAATGGAATCTCGCCCGCTCGGCCTCAAATCCGGCCCATGAGCGCCATGATCACCAGGATGACAAGTATGACGCCGAGCACGCCCGAAGGCCCATAGCCCCAGCCCGACGAATACGGCCAGGCCGGGATCGCGCCGATCAGCAACAAGATCAGGATAATAATGAGGATTGTGCCGAGACTCATATCGGGTCCCCTTCATTGGCGAGGTGGACGTTCGGACCTCAGACTGCGGGGCTCATATGCTATTTGTTCGTCATTCGTCTGAGGCGCTGGGGGCTCAGTCCAGCCTGCGCAGCATGTCAGCTTCCCGCTCGAGGATGGTTGCGACTTCTTCGCGTTGAAGATGCGTCATCATCAGGCTGACGCAACATTCGAGGTAGGTGATGGAGGCTCGTCGCAGGAAGGCGGCGGTTTCCGCGGCCGCCATCTGCTCGATGTCCTTGGCTGATCGCTTCGACTGCACGACTGCGTTCTCCGTGCCGGTTATCGGGCCCAACCAGAATCTCGGTCGGATGTTCCGCTTCGGTGAAAAGAACGCGGGACGCATCGGGATCCTGCGGGCCGCCGGTTTCAACTCCGTCTGCCCCGGACCTGTTGGTCGCGGTGGCGGGCGACACGGTCGCGCTGCCGTCGAGTTCGGCGAAGTAGACGACCGTTTGCAGCAGGCCCTGCCGGAGAGGCACCTTGGGGGCCCATCCGAGAAGCTCCTTCGCACGGGCTATATCGGGGCGTCGCCGGCGGGGATCGTCTTCCGGCAAAGGCAGGAATTTGACGGGCGACCTGGTGCCGGTCAGTTCCCTCACCAGGCCGGCCAGTTCGAGGACGGTGAATTCCCCGGGGTTGCCAAGATTGATCGGCTGGCGCGGATTGGGCTCGATGTCCATGAGCCGCAACAGGCCTTCGACCAGGTCGGTGACGTAGCAGAAGGATCGCGTCTGCCGGCCATCGCCGAATATCGTCATCGGCCGCTTTTCAAGTGCCTGCATGACCAGATTCGAGACGATGCGACCGTCGGCGGGGTCCATCCTTGGGCCATAAGTGTTGAAGATACGGGCGACACGCACGTCGGCCCGATCGGCCCGAAGGTAGTCGAAGCAAAGCGTCTCCGCAGTGCGCTTGCCTTCGTCGTAGCAGGCGCGCGGGCCGGTGCAGTTCACATGGCCGAGATAGTCCTCACGCTGCGGATGCTGCTCGGGATCACCATACACTTCGCTGGTCGATGCCTGCAGGAAGCGTGCACCGTCGCGAACGGCAAGCTCGAGGAGATTGAGCGACCCGACCACGCAGGTGCGCGTGGTATGAACGGGATCGGCCTGGTAGCGGGGCGGTGACGCCGCGCATGCCAGGTTGAAGACACGGTCGACCGGTTCACCCAGTTCCAGCGGGCTGCAGATATCCTGCTCGATCAACCGGAAGCGCGATTGGCCGATAAGCGGCGTAATGTTCTCCATTCGGCCGGTGAGAAAGTTGTCGATGCAGATCACGCGATAGCCGATGCCAAACAGGGCCTCGCATAGGTGCGAACCGAGGAAACCGGCACCGCCGGCGACAAGCGCCGTCCGTGTCTGTTGGGCCTTTCTTGAACGCCGCATCTGTGTGTTCTCCTGTCTGCCTGTCATGCTGCACTTTCGACATCCAGATCGAGCACCGGACGTGTCTGCCTTGCCCGCGCCAGCATCGACGTGAACTCTCGTGCCCGAGCAACTCCGGTGTGTCTTTCCAGGACCAGCGAATGGGCCTGCCTGGCCATGCTGAGCCTGGCGCGGTCGGGCTGTCCCAGAAGAATTCCCGTCACATCATCTGCGCTGCCGGCCGTCTGTATCGCCGTAGCCGGAAAGAAACTGTCGAGGCCGGGCCAGCGATCGCTGATGATCGGCGTCCCGCACGCCGCTGCTTCGAAAAGCCGGACGCTGGGCGACCATCCGGCTTCGACCATCGAAGTGCGTGTCACATTCAACGTGTAGCGCTGCCGGCTATAAAATCCGGCATGCTCGGCCGGCGGCAGGTGCTCGATCCGCTCGACATTATCGGGCCAGTCGATATCGTGCGGGTATTGCGAGCCCGCAACCACGAAGCGTCGATCCGGCAGTCGACGCGCAGGCTCGAGCAGAAGCGTTTCCAGGGTCTGTTGCCGATCCGGACTGTAGGTGCCGAGATAGCCTAGATCCCATTTGATCACATTTCGGTTTCGATGGTGCCGCTCGGGGTCGACGGAGCAATAGAGCGGTTCGGCCCGACGCGCGCCGAATTCGAGCTCCAGGCGATGGAGGGTCGGTCCGCCCGTGAAGGAGAAATAAAGGTTGAAATAGGGAATCTGCCGACGCGCGAGATAGTCGCAGTCATCCTCGGCAATCCTGGCCAGCGTCACCGGCGTGTCGATGTCGTAGAAGCAGAATAGCCCGGTGCACAGCGACGCGAGGTCGTCGATGACCGCCCTGCCTTCAGGCACGAACGAGCCGATGACCACAACATCGGCCTGCTGAAGGTCTCGTTCATGGCTGCGACGAAGCTCCTGGACGGTGTCGTAATAGCGCAAGTCGCAATAATCGGGGTCGCGCAGGTCGCGGTGGTGCGCGTACCAGGGCACGTCGCGTTCGAAGAAGGTGACGCGATGGCCGAGCTCGTCGAGGCCCCGCAGCAGCCCCCGAAACGTCGTCGCATGGCCATTGCCCCAGGAAGAGGACAGAGAAAGACCCAGGAACACGATATCGAGTGCCTTCGTCATTCTGCGGCCTCCACGGTCTCGCGCTCGAAATGCGCCTTTAAGATTGCGTCAACCCGTTCAGCCCTCAGTGTGTAGGTGTGCTCGGCCAGAACACGCCGAAGCGCTGCCGCCCCGATCGCCTTTGCGCGCCCTGGTGTGAGCGTGCACATGATCTCGACAACGTCGGCGCCGTCTCGCGCCACCAGGATTTCCTCGCCAGGCGTAAGGAACAGCTCGACACCGGCCCAGGCGTCGGTGATGAGGCATGCACCGGCGCCGGCCGCCTCGAACACCCGCGTTGCCGGCGAAAAGCCGTTGCTGGCCATGCTGTCGCGGCTGATGTTCAGCACCGCCTTCGGCGTGACATTGAAGGCGTTATGGTCTCGAGTGCCGACATGGCCGAGCCAGGAGACATTCGCCGGCATCGGCTTGTCGCCCCAGCCTGATCCGCCGAGCAGGAACTTCTGGTCCTCCAGCGCACCGGCCGGCTCGAGGAAGAAGCCTTCCACGCGGGCCTCGCGATCCGGCAGGCGATTGCCGAGAAAGGCGAGATCGCAGGCGAAGCGGGAATCTCGGGCGACGGGGAAATGCGTCTCGGGATCGAGCGCGTTGTAGATCGGCACACATTCGGCGGCGCCAAGCGCCCTATAGTCCCACACGACGGGATCTCCGCCGCCATAGGTCAGCACGAGGGCGATCCTTTTGAGCTCCTCGTGGAGAGGATGGCCGGCATCGTTCCGCAATTCGCTGAGCGTCGCCGGGGCGTCGACGTCCCAGAACACCGTCAGCGCGTCATTGCGGGCGTGGTCGAGCACGGCGCGCAACAGCGCTTCGTCTTCGAAGCCCACACCGCTTGCCTTGACCACGATGTCGGCCTGCGCGGCGCAGCAAGCGACTTGCATCAGCGCATCCGGCGTCGCCTCGTAGACGACGACGTCGCACCAGTCGGGAACCTCGATGTCGCGGTGCTTCTGCCGGTCAAAGGCGTCCGGCTCGTAGAAGACGATGTCGTAACCGCGCCGGGAAAGTGCCTTCAGCAGGCCGCGATAATAGGTGGCGGCGCCGTTCCAATAGGACGACAGCAGGCTGGATCCGTAAAAGGCGATCTTCATGCGGCGGCCTCCCTTGTTGGCACCCCGTCAACCGCATGGCGATTGCCGCATGCGGCGAGTATGTCGAACAATTCGTCGGCGCGGCGCCGGCATGTGTGCCGTGCCAGGATGGTTTCCAGCCCGGCTGCCGCCAGAGCCTTCGCAAGCGCGGCGTCGTGCAGCACGTCGCGCAGGTGCTGGCGCATCTCGGAGCCGTCGCGGGCAAACAGAAAGTCCTTGCCGGGACGGAACAGCTCTTCCACGTCCGACCATGGCGCAGAGACGAGGGGAATGCCGCAGGCCAATGCCTCGAACATGCGGATCGTGGGAATGCCCGGCAGATGGTCCCGATAGGGTCGGCGCGGGATGTGCACCGTCACGCGATGCTGCGCGAACGCTTTCGGGACGTCGGCATTTGCGATCCAACCCTCGTGGCGCAAGCCGGCGTCGGCGAGCGCGGCCCGCGCCTGCGCTGGGTAGCGCACCCCGTGAACGGTTCCCGACAGGCCAAGCTCGCGTGCCGGCGCGACGAGGAACTCGTGGATTTCGGCGCTGCGTTCGTCGTCGCCCCAGTTGCCGACCCAGACCAGATCCGATACGGCGTCGACTTCGGGAGAGGGTTTGAACAACCGTTCGTCCGCTGCTTCATGCCAGGTGAAAGCCCGTCGGCCCCAGCCGGCGCGAAGGTAGCTCTCCCGCAACGCCTCGCCGAAGACCAAGACGCCGTCATAGTGCTCCAGGTTCAGTGCCGAGATCGACTGCGTCGCCGACACGGCGCGGTGATGCGTGTCGTGAAACAGCAGCGTGAACTTGCCGCCGTTGAGCTTGGCCCGCCCGATCCGCGCCACAAGATCTGGATCGGTCCATTCATGGACGATCACCACATCCGCCTTCGCAATCCAGGCCTCGTGATCGAAGGACGCATCGTAGGTCACCGGCATCAGCTCGGGAAAATCCTTCCGGAAGCGCTCGACGGCGAAGGGGCCTTGCTCGGCCAGAAGGTTCGAACGACTCCAACCGTCCGCGGGTTCGAGCGCGAGGGCGTGGTGTCCGTTCGCAACAAGCTCGCGCATGATGCCGCGCTGGAAATGCGCATTGCCATGGTTCCAATCGGAAACGACGGAATGGGTGTAGAATACAAAATGCATGCTCAGCGCCCTGCGACGGCCATCGCCGCGCGATCGTAGATTTCACTCATCGCGACCGCCTGCGCCTGCGGCGAAAATTTGCGCGCGCGACGGACGGCGCGTCGGCCAAGCTGACGCCGCAAATTTTCGTCGCGCGAGAGGTGGGCGATGCATCCGGCAAGCGCATGCGGATCGCGCGTGTCGAAGAATATAGCCGCGCCGTCCCAGAGTTCGCGATAGGTCGCAATGTCGGCGAGGACCAGCGGCGCGCCCGAGAGCGCGGCTTCCAGAGCGGCAAGCCCGAAGGGCTCGTAGATCGATGGCGAAACGAAAATGCCGGCCCGCGCCATCCGCTGGCGCACTTGGGCATGGCCGATCGAGCCGAGCGCGACGCAATGATCGAGACACGCCATCTGCCCGTCCGGCCCGCCGAGGGGGCCGGCGGCATGGACCGGCCATTCCGTCATGGCAGCCGCGGCATCCAGCACAGCCGCGTTCTTTCCTTCATCCCACCAGCGGGCGGCGGCCAGGACGAAAGGCTCGCGGCGCGAGGCGACCGGGCCGGGAAGAGCACTGTTGTGGACAACACTTAGCCGCGCGACCGGCCCGTAGCAGGCCTCAAGCATGTCGGCGTGGCTTCGGCTGGGTGCCACCACAATATCGGCGCGATTGAAACCAGCCCGGTTGCGGTCTTTCTGCCAGGCCCAGCCGTCGGTCGGGACCTGACCGCGCACGGCATGCAGCCACGTCACGACGCAGGAATGCGAGACCACGAGGATGGGGCAGGGCAGATCGACCTCGGCCGCCTGGGCCGGAGCGTTAAGATGAACGAGGTCCGCGGCAGAGGTCGTTGCAAGCTCCCGAAGCTCGCCGGGCAGGCCGTCGAGATCGCTCTCGTTGCGCGTCATCCAGTCCGGAGGGGTCTCGAGCCATGCGAGCGTCGCGAAGGATTGCGCCTCTTGTGCCTGCTCCCGAGAAGGCCTAGGCCCTAGCCCGGCCAGCACGACGCTGTCCCCTCGGTTGGTGAGCTCGCGCGCCACGTCGAGCGAATATCGCCAGACGCCACCGACGGAGTCGGTGGTCATCAGGATGCGCCGCGGGCGATGGATCAATGATTGCAGCATGAGGACTCCAATTCGGCCAGCGCGCGCGGGCGCTGGTCCTGGATGTCGCTGAACGTCCGGAACGAAGCCAGATAGTGCTCATGCGCGCGCTCCCAGGCGAAATCGTCGGGTTCGCCCCACAGCTCGCGGTAACTTGGCGAGCTCGGATAGGGATAGAGCGGCACCGGCTCGTTGGCCCAGACGCCGTTGTCGATGAGGTGCTTGCGCCAATACTCCACCAGGGCCGGATCGTCCTCGACCACGCCGATCAGATTGGCTTGGACGAAAGGAACATGGCGGCGGGCATCGACCAGCAGCGCGGCCAATTCCTCGGTGCCCAGCCGACAGCGCTTGGCCAGCATCTCGCGGCCTTCGACGGTCAGGCTTTCCAGGCCAGCTTCGATCGAGACGCAGCCGGCCTCGCCCAACAATTCCAGCAACTCCGGTTTCCAGAGGTCGATGCGCGTCTGAACGCCGAATTGGATATCGCGGTCGACAAGGGCCTCGAGCAGCGCCTTCTGGGGCAGGAAAATCTCGTCGATGAAGTAGATGTAGCCGACGCCCTGGGCCATCAGACCGTCGATCTCGGCGACGACCGCGTCGTGGTTCCTGCGGCGGTAGGCGTCGCGAAAATCGATCTTGGCGCAGAAGCTGCAATTATAGGGGCAACCCCGCGAAGCTTCCACCTCTGCACCGGCGCCCTTCTGGTCCGCGTCGAACCGATGATGGTGGTGCGAATGGGCCGCAATCCAATCGGACGGCCAATGAAGTGCCGGGTGGTCGACGAAGCGGCTGACGCTCACGCCACCGTTGCAGGCCAGCACGCCGCTCTCGAGCCGCGCCGTGTGAGGGACGGCGCTCCATTCGCCGCGCCCGGCAAGCTCCGCCACCACCTCCTCGCATTCGCCGCGCACGACGACATCGACGCCAAGCTTGCGCAGGGTAGCGGCCGGCGTCGCCGAGCCATGCGGCCCGACGGCGGCGGTGCGCCCGCCGCGCCCGGCGAGATGCTTCAGGAATTCTGCCGGCACCCGCAGCTCCGGCGGCGCGCAGCGCCAGAACAGATAGGTCGGCGCGGTGGTCACGACGGTCATGTCCGGCGCGAACGCCGCCACGCGCTCGGCAAGTTCCGCGTTGTCGAGATGCTGCAACTGCCCGTCCAGCATCAGCACGCTGTGGCCGTCGGTCTCCAAGAGCGCTTTGCAGTAGCCAAGCTCCAGGGGCAGATGCGGCTGGCGGCAGCCGAAATAGATGCTGTGTTCATACGTCCAACGTGGATTGACCAGTGCGACTTTCATGCGACGTACCTCGCCACTTCAGCGTGCGGCTGAAGACGGTGCCGCAACAGCCAGCCGGCAAGGTCGCTGATGCCTTCGCGCCACGGGACATGCGCCCGCCAGCCAAGCGCGGCCTCTATCTTGCGGGTATCGGCGATGAAGAAGGGCTGGTCGCCGGTGCGTTCGAGATCCTGCCGCACCACGATGTCGCGGCCGGTCATGATGGCGATCTCCGACAGGAGCGAGCGCAGGCTGACGGCATTCCGCGGTCCGCCGCCAAGATTGAACGCCTGTCCCTTGAGGTCTTCGATCCTGGCCAGCACTCCGCGATAGGCGGCAACCGCGTCGGACACATGCAGGATGTCGCGCACCTGCTTGCCGTCGCCATAGACGGTGATGGGCCGGCCGCTGAGCGCGCTGAGGAGGAAATGGGCGACCCAGCCCTGGTCCTCGGTGCCGAACTGGCGCGGTCCATAGATGCAGCTCATGCGCAGCACCGCCGTCGGCAGGCCATAGGACTTGGCATAATCAAGGACATACTGGTCCGCAGCGCCCTTGGAGCAGCCATAGGGCGTGCAGAAATGGAGCCCGATCGTCTCGTCGACGCCATTGGCGCGGATGGCTTCGTTGCAAGGCTCGTAACGGTCGTCCGTTTCCTGCACCGCGAGCTGGGGCAAGCTGCCGTAGACCTTGTTAGTGCTGGCGAAGATTACCGGGGCGCTCACCTGGCGCGCCGCCTCAAGCACGTTGAAGGTGCCTTTGAGATTGATGTCGAGGTCCTCCGCGGGATCGATCAGGCTCGTGGTCACGGCGGTCTGGGCGGCCAGATGGAAGATCGCTCTTGCTGGCGTCAGCACGGAGGCCAGTCTGGCTTGGTCGCGCACGTCTACGGTTTCAACTCTAAGATCGCTGCCGTGCTTTTGCGCCAGCCATTCGAGGTTCTGCTCGACGCCGGCTCGGCTGAGATTGTCGATGACCAGAACGGGCTCGCCATCCGACAACAGGCTGTCGGCGAGGTTTGAGCCTATGAAGCCGCTGCCGCCGATGACGGCCACCGGCGCTTTGCCAAGGCCGCGATGCCGCTCACTCATGACACCAGCCCCCGCTCTTCAAGTTCGCGCTTCATGTCAGCGCCGCGGTCGATGACGACGGTGTTGCGAACCCAGGCCGCGAATTCACCGAGGGAGTTCTCAAGCCGATGGCTCGGCTCGAAGCCAAGCAGCTCGCGCGCCTTGGCAATGTCGGCAAAGCAGTTGCGGATGTCGCCGGAGCGCGCCTTGCCGAGGATTTCGGGCGGCCGCTTCGGAACGCCCATCGCTTCTGCAAGCAATCGAGCGACCTCGCTGATGGTGTAGGACCGTCCGCTGCCGATATTGATCGCGTGGCCGGCTGCCTGGCGTTGCTCCAGCGCCAGCCGGAAAGCCCGGGCGACATCGCGCACATGGACGAAGTCGCGCTTTTGCTCGCCGTCCTCGAAGATCATCGGCCGCTTGCCGTTGGCGAGCCGCGAAGCGAAGTTGGCAAGCACGCCGGTGTAGGGATTTGCGAGCGCTTGACCGGCGCCGAAGACGTTGAACAGGCGCAATGCCACCGCATCCACGTCATAAGCCTGACCGAAGATCAGCACCGCGCGTTCCTGCGCATATTTGGTCAGCGCGTAGATCGAAGCGAGGTCAGGACGTTTCTCCTCGTCGGTCGGAATCGGCGACAGCGCTTCGCCGGCAGCCGACAGCGGGTCCCATTGGCCGATCCTGATGTCGCTTGGCTTGCGATGGGCATCGTCGATACGCCGCCCGTCTGGTGTCTTGTAGAGGCCTTCGCCGTAGATGCTCATCGACGATGCGACGACAATGCGTTCGACTGGTTTCTTGATCAACGCCTCGAGCAGGGTCGCGGTGCCGAGATCGTTGGTGCCGACATATCGGGCGATCTCGTACATGGATTGGCCGACGCCGACCTCGGCAGCGAGGTGGATGACGGTGTCGACATCCGCTACCGCGTCGGCGACCGCGTCTCGATCACGTACATCTCCCCGTATCAGCTCGGCGCCAGCTGGAATGCTGACGGCTTCATTGCCGTGCACTTGGTCCAAGAGTGCGTCCAGGACACGGACCTCGTAGCCATGCTCGATGAGTTCCTGGGCGACATGCCGGCCAATGAAACCGCAGCCTCCCGTAACCAGGACACGTTTCACGAGAACTCCTTGCCGAGTTAGCGTTGGGGCCGATTTAGCGTTGGGGCCGATTTAGCGTTGGGCTCCCGAACTTCGGGACAAAAGGTTTGTTCCCTGCTTCATCAAAGTTCCCTCGTGGCGAAGCTGTCGGCGGGTCGCCCGCATGCCCGGGAACATTGCCCTTTGCGCGCTGTTAGGGCCGCTCACCGACGTGCGGCGAGAAAGGGAATGCCATGTCTGAAGCGAAGACGACCACCAATCACGACGAAATTCGCAAATGGGTTGAGGAGAGGGACGGCCATCCCGCCGTGGTTCGCACCAAGGGCGAGGGCGGCATCCTGCGCATCGACTTCGGCGAGCCGGAGGAAGCGCTCGAACCGATCGAGTGGGATGAGTTCTTCCGGATCTTCGACGAGAACGACCTTGCCTTCCTCCATCAGGACAAGGCCGGGAGCGGAGGAAAGAGCCGCTTCAACAAATTTGTCGAGCGGAGCGGGAATGGTTGACGCGGGCGGCGGCAGGTAACCAGCAACGAACGCACGCAAGCGGCCCGACCGGCGGAGGCTGCCGCGCCGCCCCGGTTGCCTCAATCCAATGGCTTGTCGGTTGGGCGCGGGGTGGTTCCGGCCTCGCGCTTGCGACCGGCATTGCGATTGGCAACCTTACTGTCGAGCGGTGATGT
Organism: Mesorhizobium sp. M1A.F.Ca.IN.020.04.1.1; assembly: GCF_003997315.1. NCBI lineage: Bacteria > Pseudomonadati > Pseudomonadota > Alphaproteobacteria > Hyphomicrobiales > Phyllobacteriaceae > Mesorhizobium > Mesorhizobium sp. M1A.F.Ca.IN.020.04.1.1. Next base: position 7,770 of record NZ_RZSN01000006.1, on the reverse strand, counting down.
CGACTGTTCCTCGGCGGCGCCGGCTGTTTTGGGAACTGCCGGTCTCGCGCCGGCGTCGCTATCCATGGCATCGCGGTCAGGACGCGGAAGGCCTTCGGCGTTCGGTGACCTGGTGGCCGGCCGAGATGTGTTTTTCAGTTGAGCCATTTGATACCTCCTTACCTGATCGCAACGACAGGGCGCCCGGGCGAGTTCCGGGCAAAGACGTGGTCACCCGTGAGGGCGCATCACGACCTTGATGCAGCCGTCCTGCTTGTCGCGGAACTTCCTGTAGAGGTCGGGTCCGGCCTCGAGCCCGGCGCGGTGGGTGATCACGAAGGACGGGTCGATGTCGCCGCTTTGGACCTTGTGCAGGAGAGGCTCGAGATAGCGTTGCGTGTGGGTTTGTCCCATGCGGAACGTCAGCCCCTTGTTCATCGCTGCGCCGAACGGGATGTGGTCGACAAGGCCGATATAGACGCCGGGCACCGAAATGGTGCCTCCCTTGCGACAGCAATAGATCGCCTCGCGCAGCACATGCGGCCGGTCGGTGCTAAGATAGACACTCGCCTTGACCTTATCGAGCATGGAATCCGGGGTGGCGCTGGCATCGGCTTCGGTGCCGACACAGTCGATGCAACTGTCCGGGCCGCGACCGTTGGTCATGGCCATCAGGGCATCGTAGATATTCACGTTGCTGAAATGGAGGGTCTCGGCCTTGCCGTAGTCGCGCGCCATAGCGAGCCGCTCCGGCACCTTGTCGATGGCGATCACGCGACCGGCGCCAAGCATCCAGGCGCTCTGGATCGCGAACTGGCCGACCGGCCCGCAGCCCCAGATGGCGACGGTGTCGCCCTCCTGGATGCCGGCGTTCTCCGCCGCCATATAGCCGGTCGGGAAGATGTCGGAGAGGAACAGGACTTGTTCGTCGTCCATGCCGTCCGGCACCTTGATCGGGCCGACATCGGCAAAAGGCACGCGCAAATACTCGGCTTGCCCGCCCCAATAGCCACCGACCAGATGCGAATAGCCGAACAGGCCCGCGGGCGACTGGCCCATGACCTTGGCGGCCTGGTCGGCATTGGGATTCGACCGGTCGCAGAGTGAAAACAGGCCGTTCTGGCAAAACCAGCATTCGCCGCATGAGATATTGAAGGGAACGACGACGCGATCGCCCTTCTTGAACTTGCTGTGGCCACGGCCGACCTCCACCACTTCGCCCATGGTCTCATGGCCCAGCACGTCGCCCGATTTCATCGTCGGCATATAGCCGTCCATCAGATGCAGGTCCGAACCGCAAATGGCGCAGCAGGTAACCCTGATGATGATGTCGCGGTCGTCCTCGATCGCGGGATCGGCGACCGCGTCGCACCGGATATCGCCCTTGCCGTGCCATGTCAGCGCTTTCATCGTGCCGTTCCTGTCGATTGGAGGAGTGAGTGCATCGAACTTGCGCCCGGCTGGAATGTTCCCCGGGCGGCCTTTCTCCTGAGTCCCGAATTCGGTGCCCATCATGTCGGCGCGCTCGAAGAAGCGGGTCTGCGTCGCGCCGGGCATCAGCACTGTCACGGTCACACCGCTGTCCTCCAATTCATGGCGCAGCGCGATTGCGAATGAATCGATGAAGGCCTTGGTGCCGTTGTAGACCGCTTGGAAGGTGCCGGGCATGAAGCCGGCGATGGAGCCCGTGAACAGGATCCGGCCGCGGCCACGCCGGACCATCTGCCGGCCGAGCCGATGTGCCGGATAGACCGTGCCGGTGATGTTCGTGTCGATGACGCGGCGCGCCTTGGGCCAGTCCTGATCGACGAAGCCCCGGCCCAGGCCTCGTCCCGCGTTGAGGAACAGAAGGTCAATAGCGCGGTCACCAATCCTCGCGATCAGTTGATTGGCCCCTTACTCGGTCGCGAGGTCGGCTTCTACCGCCTCGACTGCAACGTGGTGAGATTGCAGCGCCTCGGCAGCCTGCTCTATCGCCGGCTCGTCGGCCACGATCACCAGTTCGTAGCCATCTCTCGCGCATATTTCGCCAGTTCCTTGCCGATGCCGCTGGAAGCGCCGGTCACCACGGCGAGCTTTCCGTTTCCATTTCGTTCTCCGACCGTGCGAGTGTGGTCCGGCCGAACATGCGCAGAGTGCGATTGTTCCGTTCGAATTCTTGGGACTCGGCAACGCGCGGCAAACGAGGCTTGGCGAGACGGAACCAATTCGGGGCACGGCTGTTCCGCCGTCAATGTGGAGCGACAACCATGGGCATCTTTTCCGATCTGGATAAGAAACTTACCGACAACCTCTATGAGCATGGCAGCCAGCTGATCGATCCCAGCGCTGATCTGCCCCGTCGGGTCAAGGAGAGGGTCGATCTGCTCATGCCGTTCATCCAGCCGGAGGCGCGTGAGGCGGTGAGGCTGCAAATCCTCGGCATCATTCACGAGCACATATTAGATGAGACCGAGATTGGGCCTGGAGAGCCAGCGGCCAAGGAATGAGAGAAGCTGGCTGGACGCGTCATCGATTTCCGGCCGCCCTCAAGCGGCAGCGCCGAACGGAGCCAGGCGCTAGCTGATATCTATGATTTTTCGCTTCTTGGGCGTCCGGCCCGGCCTAGCCGCGGGAGGAGGCGACTTTGCCGCCGGTGCCGCGGCCAAGCGCTGCTCGCGTAGTCGCGCCGTCTTTGCCTGGCGCGCCAGTCGTTCCGTCTCAAGCAGTTCGCGCGCCGCATTCGAGGTGCGCTCACGCCTGTCCTTGTCGATCTTCCGCGTCGCCACGGTCGTTCCAGATCAATTCGCCGTTGGAGCCGTATCCAACTTGCCCGAAGGCCCATTGTTCCGAATGATCCCGCGACGGACGGACGTTTCGAACGAGATGTCTGCAACTCGAATATGTCGGGCCAGGCCCTTGTCGGAAGCTCCCGTTGCTTCTCCCGCCGGGAAGTTCAGCGCTGCTTCCCGGTTCAGCCGGCTGAAGCCGACGCGATGCGCCGGCCTGCGACGTCGGAACCGAAGCGGTGCGTTCGCCGTTCCGGCTGCATTCCTGTCGCCAAGGAGATCGCCATGGCGCCGCGTCCCGCCTGGAGCGGTTATCTCAAACTGTCGCTGGTCACCTGTGCCGTCGAATTGACGAACGTCGTGACCCATGCCGAGAAGGTTTCCTTCCACGTGCTCAATCGCAAGACCGGCAACAGGGTCCGGCGCATCTATGTCGATGCCGAGAGCGGCAAGCCGCTGGATAAAGACGACGAGGTCAGGGGCTACGAAGTCGGCAAGGACGAATTCATCTTCATCGAAGAGGAAGACATCGAGGCGGTGCAGATCGAGTCCTCGCACACGCTCAATCTCGACGGCTTCGTCGACAAATCGTCGATCGAGCAGATCTATCTCGACGCACCCTACTACGTGACGCCCGCCGACAAGGTCTCGGAAGAGGCCTTTGCGGTGATCCGCGACGCGCTGGCAGAAAAGAAGATGGCCGGGCTCGCTCGCATCGTGCTCTATCAGAGGGAACGCCCGGTGGTGGTCGAATCACGCGGCAAGGGCATGATGCTGACCACCCTGCGTTATGGCGACACCGTGCGCGAGCCCGCCGGCGTCTTCGCCGAGATCAAGTCGGGAAAGCCCGACAGCGAGATGATCGGGTTGGCTGAGCACATCATCGATAAGCAGAAGGGCAAGTTCGATCCCACCGAGTTCCGAGATCGATATCAGGAGGCACTGCTGGAACTGGTTCGCGCCAAAAAGGCCGGCAGGAAGGCGCCGAAAGCCAAGGCGGAACCCAAGCCGTCCAATGTGGTCAATTTATTCGATGCGCTGAAAACGAGCCTCGGCGCGGAGGCCGGGGCAAAACCCAAATCCCCGAAGTCCAGGGGAGCGCCGAAACGAAAAAAGACGAAGAATTCTGCACGGGGGCGCAAATCGGCATAGCAGTTGTCTGTGCGGTGAGCGACATCAAGCTGGCTTGCAGACCGAGGCAAACAAGGCTGGAGTCTTGGCGCCTTCGCCGAGGAGGAATTCGGGTAACGCTCAGCGCGGGCTAAAACACCGTCCGTGGCAGAAGAGCACGAGCTCGAGGATTTCGCGCGCCGGGGCGCACCGGGCACGATCCAAAAATCTATCCGTTGCGTTCCTCGCTTTCACGCAACAGCCGCACGATCGCATCGACTGGGGATGGATTGGCCGCCGGCTGGATTTTCCGTCGCCAAAGATGGCGAAGAAGCTTTTTCAACATGGGCATGCACATACTCCCTAGCTATCAGACCTTGCATCGGGCGTTCCGGGTTGGAGCGCCACTTCCTCGGCGAGCCGGCATCCATCAACCCAGCCGGGCGGCAAGCAGGAAAGCGGCGCCCGCCAGAACCACGAGCGCCGCAATCACCAGCACCGGCCCGTTCCTGCTCGGTTGAAGGCCGGGCGTGTTCTGGGGGCGCTGCATGGCGTCGGCGAAGCTCGCCTGATTGGTGAATTTCGGTTTATCTGATGCGACGCGATGGGCGGAACTCGTCGACCCTCCCGCCTCTGCATCCGTTTCCTGCGGGGCGGCAGAAGGGTCGAATCCGGGCGTCTTGTCCCGGCTAATGCCCATCTGCATTTCGCCTCGACCCTCGGCGGGTGTTCGCTTGCTCGGTGAGGTCATCGGACAGCTCCTTCGCTACCAAACATCTGTCAGGCGTCGGTGTTCCCACGGGATCTTGAACGCGAAGTAGAAACGCTGCTGTCCAGGAACTCGTTTCCGGGAAGGGGGAACTATCAATCGCTGAGCGCGGCCGAACATTTCCTGTTGGGCAGCTTTTACCTTCGTTATCTAAGATGACGAGGCACCGATGCAGGTTCTCGAGACCCAAATAGTTTCCAACTCGGAAGGCGTGGTGACAGTCGAATTTCTCGGTGAGGGCGGCGAAAAGATTGCCGTCACAATGGCTGGATCCGATCCACGGCCGACGTACGGCGACACCGCTGTTATCGATCGCGCCAAAGAGATGATGGTGCAGTGCGCGGTTTTCGAGACCGTGGAACACCGGTCCGCGCAGGAGCGCAACCGCGACTTCAGCGAGCCCGCCAAGCCGGACAGCCCCTTCACATTCGAATATCGCGACCATGATGGCGTGCGGCAGCTCAAGGGCGTGGAATTCCCGAACCTGGAGGCCGTGCACGACGAGGCGCTGCGTTCGGCGATTGATTTGCTTGACGACACGGCCGCCGAAGGTGGGCAGCAGGGCTGGGCCGTCCGGGTTCGCGACGCCAACGGAAAGATCGTGCTGTCAATCGACTTCGACGAGGCGAAACGGAAGAAGGCGGCAGCGGAATGAGGACCGCGGGGGCCTGAAAAGGACCATGCTCCCGTTCCTATCACTGGATATGAGATATTCGACAATGCGCCTGCATCTTAGTCCAGCCTGGGCTCGCAACTGAAACGCCGTGCAGTCCTGCACTGCGGAACCTCATTCCAAATGAATTCCGTGTTCATCCGGAACTTTGGGGACGACTGTCAGTTCGATGATTTGCAGGCGCCGCTTTTTTGGCGCCTGCCGGAGATCGGTGGGAAACACTGATCGGCCCGCACCTCAGACGCGGGCCTGCCGACCCCGCCAGGACAAGCCGGTCAGCCAAGTATGGACGGGAGCCTATCATGAAACACCAAACGCTCGACCAACTGCACGCAGTCGCTGATATCAATCCGCTGGTGCCGCTCACGACAAGGACTGAAAAGATAGAGAGGTGGGCAGAACTGCTCGAGCGGAATCCGTTGCGCTGTCTCGCCGCGCTCACCGGCACCGAGTATCTCTATCCAGGCATGCGGGAAGAGGCGCGGGCGGCTGGATCCCCGCTGACGGTTGCGTTCGAAGACCCGCTGCTGAGGGCCTCGGGCCTGCAGTCCGATACCTATGGGGAAGCCAAACGCTTCTTTGAACTCTCCGATTGGCAGTTGCATGAAGTCGTCTGCAGCTGCCACACCGGCGCAACCATGCAGGCCAGTTGGGCTGCTGGACGCGTCCGGAGAATTGTCACAGGCAATCGCATTTTTGCCTGGCTGAGAAGCCGCTTCATACACTGACTGCGTCTCAACCTGCTCGCTATCGCGGCTGTTGCGACAGCCGCCGGCTTTGCTCGGACGTTGATCGATCCGCGGAGCGATAGGTCCATGCAGGGCGCGCGAGACCGCAATGCGGCGAAGACGGCGATGCGGTGAGAACGGCAAGTCGCCGATCGAAAGGCCCTGCTTCAGCCGTTCTGGTCGATCGCGTGGGGCGCTGGCTGCTGGCTCCCGCCGCTCGGGCGCTCGGGCTCTCGGCCGATCCAGGCCCAAACGGTTATCAACAAAATCACCACGATCGCGATCACTGCAACGATCCGGGGCATCAGAAATCCTTTCGTCCGCTGCTAGCCGCCCGGCTTTTTCGTGTTTGGAGCCGAAGCCGCGCCGACTGTCGGATCGGGCGCAACCGGACCGCGCTTGGCCTCCGAACCTCTGTTTGCCTAATTGGGCGATGGCGTGTTTGTTCCATCGGACTGATGGAGCCGATTGCCCGCGTCCCTTATCGGCCAGGTCGGGGAACGCTCTTCCGACGATCTTGTTATCCTCCAGATCAACCCGGAGAGAGTCATGGGCAAGGAAGAGAACCGCCGCGAGACCGGCGCCAGGAAGTACCCGGCCAATACCGATCCGGATCCCTCAGACCGGTTTTCGCAGGCCGCGGCCGGCAACGAAAAGCCTCACGATCGCTTTGGGCTCACCCGCAGACAGGGCGAGGTGGAAGACAAGACACATCAGTCGGAAGGGCAAAACCCTCCGGGACGGGCGACGCCTGGTCCTGCGACGCAAAAAACTTCCGGAGCCGGCCCATCGGTCGCCGAGCATTCCAAGGATGCGAAAGCACCCAGAGGCGGCCGCCGGTCTGGTGCCTACGTGAAAGAATAGTAGTCTTCGCTCGCCGCACCACGCGCCGAAGGTTCCGCATCAGCGCGATGTCGAATGCATTCGTCATGCCTACACGCCGAAGGGGTAGGTGTCCGGGACCCCGCGCGTCGCATGCTCCGGCCCGAGCGGCGTCACGGCGGTGGTTTCATCGAACCAGACGAAGGCATCGAATTGCCGCGCAAGCGAGGCGTCGGCATAGTGGCTGTGCAGTTCCGTTTCCGGCCGATAGATCACGCCGATGAACCGTTCGAGCCGACGTTCGGTCAGCCGATCATGAAGGGCTGGATCGGCTCCAAGGTCGAGCAGGAAACGAGCGGTGCCGGCGTCGTGGCAAAGCCGCTCATAGCTGTCCTCGCGCGAAGGCCGCACGGACATGATTTCCATTTCGCCGTCCCAATGCTTGGCGGCAGCGACCGTGCCGGCATGCGTGCCGAAGCCGATGACGGCTACGTCGTCGCCGAACCGCTGGCGACAGAGCTGACCGATGTTCACTTCGTCCCTGACGATTCCCATCTCCGTGAAGCGGGCGTCGCCGATATGGGAGTTGTGCGCCCAGACCACGGCCTTGGCATCGGGAGAACGCGCTTCGATAACATGTTGCAGCGTGTCGAACATGTGCGTGTCGCGCAGGTTCCAGGATTGCGCGCCGCCATAGTACATCACGCGATAGTAGTGCTCGGCGGAGGCAATGAGCCGGGCGTTCTGCGCGGCGTCGAACAATTCGTCGCCGTCCTGGCCGGCGTGATCGAGCTGACGCGACAGCATGTCCCGGCACTGCCGCAGCACCGCCTCCTCGCATTCCCGGTAGCCTCGGGTTAGCGCCGCCCGGCCATAGGTGGCGGGTTCGTGCTGCCACGGCGTCAGGCAGCCGTAGCGTTC
>NZ_RZSN01000069.1:0-27919 GCF_003997315.1 Mesorhizobium sp. M1A.F.Ca.IN.020.04.1.1 | reverse complement strand
CACCTCAGGCGCCCTCGTCGTCGATGCCTGCCGCAATGTCGTGCGCAAAGGCGACACCGTAGTGTCGCTGGCGACGCGGCCGGTGCTGTTTGCGCTGGCGCGCACGCTGGCCGAGGCCTGGCCCGCGGATGCGTCGCGGGAGGCGCTGCTGAAGCGCGCTTTCCGCGCCAGGCACGCCGATGAATCGCATCGTGCGCGGCTCAGGGTCGAGATGGGCCGGCTGCGCGCCGAAATGAACGCGCTGGCGGAAATCAACGCGACGGCCGCCGGTTTTGCGTTAACGCCGCTGACCGCAGCCGAGGTCGTGGTGCTGGCGCCGCCTGTCGAGGAGGAGCATGGCGCAGTGCTCGCCTTCCTCGCCGACGGCGAGTCCTGGTCGAGCTCGGCGCTGGCGATCGCGCTTGGCGCCAGCCCGCGCACCGTGCAGCGGGCGCTGGAAATGCTTTCGGCCGACAATAAGGTGCAGGCGGTCGGCCGCGGCAGGGCGCGCCGCTGGATGACGCCGCCGGTGACCGGATTCCCGACTGTCTTGTTACTCCCGGGTCCGCTGCCGAGCGACTAGTTTGCGGCCATTGTTCGAATGGAGATCGAAAATGAAACGAGCCGCTGCCGAGATCCTGCGCGAATACGGCCCCTTTCCGGACGCCGAGCGCATCAATGGCGTCACCTATGACGGCAAGAATGTCTGGTTCGCCACCGGCGACAAGCTGAAGGCGCTTGACCCGGAGAGCGGCGCGATCGTGCAGTCGATCGACGTCGCCTCGCATGCCGGGACCGCCTTCGACGGCGAGCATCTCTACCAGATCGGCGAGGACCGCATCCACAAGGTCGACCCGACGACAGGCAAGGTCGTCGCCACCATTCCCGCCCCCGGCAACGGCGGCGACTCCGGGCTTACCTGGGCCGAAGGTTCGCTTTGGGTCGGCGAATACAGGGCCCACAAGATCCATCAGATCGATCCTGAAACTGGCAAGGTGATCCGCACCATCGAGTCGAAGCGCGTCGTCACCGGCGTCACCTGGGTCGATGGCGAGCTCTGGCATGCCACCTGGGAAGGGGAGGAGGGCGATCTCTTGCGCATCGACCCCGAGACGGGCGATGTGCTGCAGGAGCTGGCGATGCCCTCCGGCGTGTCGGGACTGGAATCCGATGGCCGCGGCTGCTTCTTCTGCGGAGGCGGCAGCAGCGGCAAGATCAAGGCCGTGCGACGTCCCGGACATGATGGCAAGTAGCCGGCACGCCGGCGGCTTGCCGAGACGAAACAGCCGGCCTCAGGCCGCCTCGCGCGCGGGCCGCGCAATAGCCTTGTCGGACATCTTGGCGGCAGTCGGTCTGTCGACATGCGCCCAGGCCGGTCGCTCGAACAGGAAGGTTCCGAAGCCGGTGCGCTCGACGATGAAGTAGAGAACGACCGGGCTGATGACCGAGACGAGCAGCACCGCGAGGCTGAGCATGCCGGTATCGGTCAGAAGGCCGCTTGCCAGCATGATCCCGCGGAAGATCGACATCGGGATCGTGAAGGCGACATAGACGACCAGCGAATGCTCGCCGAGCCAGCGCAGCCATTCCATCGCGGCGAATTTCGACAGGAAGCCGCCGGCGACGCAGAGCGCCACCGCGCCGGCGACGGCCAGCGTAAGATGCAGCGGCGGCCATGCCGCCAGGCCCATCTGCATGCCGACCGGCTCGACGGCGTAGCCCGGCGAGTAGACGAGCAGGCCGTTGACGATGGCCCACACGATCAGCCCGGCAGCGGCGATCGCCGGACGAGCTTGCGTCCACGCGACCAGCCGGAACACCAGCGGCGCCATGACGAAGCCGAGATAGAAGAACACGAAATAGGCGGCGAATTGCGTGAGCGCATAGCTGTCCGAATGCGGTGCCCACATCTGCAGCGCGGCGGCAGCCGAGATGACGATCCAGTGCGGCACGCCTAGCTCGCGCAGGATGCGCGCCACGAGGCCGAACACGGCCAGCATGTAGATGAACCACAGCACGCCATAGGGCTGGACGACAGCCACGGCGAGGTCATGCAGCATGCCGGCGGGATCGCGGCTGAAGATGCCGATCTTCAGCCCGATCGAGATGACCGCCCACAGGACATAGAAATAGAGGTAGTGGACGACGCGCCGGTCGATATAGCGCCGCCAAGGCCGGTCGATCACCTGCGACAGGAAGAGCCCCGAGATCAGGAAGAATTCCGGCATCCGGAACGGGGTCGCGAAGCCGATGACATAATGCAGGAAGCCGACGCCGCCGGTATATTCGCCGGTGTTGTAGGCGGAATACATCATCACCACCAGGATGATCGAAAGACCTTTTGCCGTGTCCACCCACGGCATGCGCGTCGAAATGTTCATGAAAAACCCCGCAAAGGCACCCAGCGCCATAGTACCGGACAGGCGCGTCTCTAGCAGCATGAAGCTTCGGATATCGTAAACGCGGCGCTGTCGGGCTGGAGCTCGGAGCCGGGTCAGCGGCTGGTCTCTCGCATCGCCACCGCCACGATTACACCCGAGAGGAAGGTCAGGGCCGCGATCGCCGCGATCGCCGCGGCGAAGCCGAAGAAGTCGGCGATGAGGCCCGCCGACAGCGCTCCGATTGCGTAGCCGAGATCGCGCCAGAAGCGATAGACGCTGAGCGAGCGCGCCCGCCAGGACGGATGCGATGCGTCCGATACCGCCGCGATCAGGCTTGGATAGACCATCGCCGTGCCCAGGCCGAGCAGGAGGCTCGCCAGCAGCCACCAGCCGAAGTCGCGCGTCATGGCGGTGAGCAGAAGGCCGGCAGCCTGCACCCACATGCCGGCGACGATCAGGCCCTTGCGGCCCCAACGGTCGCTCAATGGCCCGGTTGCGACCTGTAAGATGCCCCAGACGGCGGGATAGACCGCCTTGAGGATGCCGATGCGCTCGACGCCGAGCCCGTTGGCGACGAAGAAGAGCGGAAACAGCCCCCAGCTCATGCCATCGTTGAGATTGTTGACCAGGCCCGCCTGCGAGGCCGCGAACAGGTTGCGGTCGCGGAAGGAAGTCAGCATGAAGATCTCGCGGAAGGCGAGCGGGGAGACAGCTTTCTGATGGTTGGCCAGTTCCAGCCGCACATGCTCGCGCGTGTCGCGCACCAGAAGCACCGAGAGCGCGGCACCCAGGATCGCATAGCCGATGCCGAGATAGATCGGGACCGGGCGCAGCCCGTAGCGGCTGGCCAGATAGCCGGTCAGAAATGCGGTGACGCCGACGGCGAGGTAGCCGGCGAACTCGTTGAGGCCGACGGCGAGCCCGCGCGATTTGGGCCCGACCAGGTCGACCTTCATGATGACGGTCATCGACCATGCAAGTCCCTGGTTGATGCCGAGCAGCGCGTTGGCGGCAACGATCCACCCCCAGCTCGGCGCCCAGATGATCATGAAGGGCACCGGCAGGCCGAACAGCCAGCCGAGGATCAGCACGCGCTTGCGATCCCACGTGTCGGCAAGCTGGCCGGAGACGAGGTTGGCGCAGGCCTTGACCACGCCGAAGCTCACGATGAAGGAGGTGACGAGCGTGGTCGAAGCAACCCCGAACTCCTCCGCGCCGATCAGCGGCACGACGGTTCGCTCAATGCCGACCATGCCGCCGACAAAGGCGTTGATCAGCACCAGCAGCGCGAACTGTTTCCAGTTGGCCTTGAGGCCGAGCGCGACGGCAGGCGCCGTTGCGCTCACGATCGCGATCCGGCGTTGGCGGAGCGGGTCCGGGCCGCGTCCGGCGGCGGGGGAGGGATGTCGGCGGTCATGGCGGCGATGAACTGGTCGACATCCTCGATGCGAAAGGCCTTGTTGAAGCGCCGCTCAAAGCCGATGGTCGATGTCGGCTTGCCGCTGAGCGAGCGGCCGCACACCGAGCCGGAATAGGCGCCCGGCAGCACCTCGATGTGATCGGGCAATTTCTTCAGCCGGCGCACGCTGGCATAGAGCGCGCGGGCTCCGTCCTCGGCGCTCGAAGCAAGCTCGGTGCGACCGAGATCGCCAACCATCAGCGTGTGACCGGTGAGTACGAACCAGGGTTCGGTCGATCGCGTTCGGTCGGTGACTAAAAGGCTCAGATGCTCCGGCGTGTGGCCGGGCGTGTGCATGACGGTCGCCGTCACATTGCCGAGCTCCAGCACCTCGCCATCCTTCACGGGACGGAACGGGAAGCCCGCCTCGGCGCCTTCGAACAGCACGTATTCGGCCCCCGTCGCTGCTGCGAGCGCACGGCCTGCCGATATATGGTCGGCGTGGATATGCGTGTCGACGACATAGAGGATGCGCATGCCTGTCGCGCGCGCCGCCTCGATATAGGGCGCGATCTCGCCGACCGGATCGACGACGGCAGCAGACGCCTTGCCGCCGCAGCCGAACAAATAGGACGCGGCGACCGGGTCGGTATGCAGGAACTGCCTGAGAATCATCGCTTTCCCTCCGGGCAACTGCGGGTCGCTTGGCTTGACGGCAGGTCGAAACCATCATTCAATAATTACATTGAATGACGATGGGTCGCAGAAAGGTCGATGTCAATCCGCAATCCGAAGCTGGCGCTGTACGAACAGTTCGCGATCGTCGCCAAGGCGCTCGGCAATCCGCTGCGCCTGGAACTGATCGAGCATTTGGCGCAAGGCTCGCGCAGCGTCGAGGCGCTTGCTGCGAAGCTCGGCCAGCCGATCGCCAACATCTCCCAGCATCTGCAGGCGCTGCGCCGCGCCGGCATCGTCTCGGCCGAACGCGACGGCAAATACGTGCGCTATTCGCTGAGCGATGCGAGCGTGCTGTCGGCCTTTGCCGCGGTGCGCGGCATTGCCGAGCGGCAGCTTGCTGAGGTCGATCGCATTGTGCGCGACTGTTTCAAGGCACGTGACGACATACAGCCGGTCACGCGCGGCGAGCTTCAGGCGCTGATGCGCGACGGGCTGGTGACGCTGATCGACGTCCGCCCGCCAGACGAGTTTGCGCTTGGCCACGTGCCCGGCGCGGTCAATGTTCCCCTCGGAGAAGTAAAGGCCTGGTCCCACGGTGCCGACCCCGGCCGGGAAATCGTCGCCTACTGCCGCGGCCCCTGGTGCGTGATGTCCTTCGAGGCGGTGGCCGCGCTGCGCTCGCTTGGCCATTCCGCGCGCCGCCTCGAGGACGGCATGCCGGAATGGAAAGCCGCTGGCCTGCCGGTGGAAATGGCGGCCTGACGGTGTCGCTAACAAATGCATGTCGCCCAAAAATGGGCAGCGGTTCTGCGACAAGGGGCGGCGAGCAAGTTTTGGGCTCGCAGCCAACGCAAATTGGGCGTATCGTGACATATCGTCGGTTGCTAATAAATGAGCCGGCGACTGAGAGCGCAAGACTCCCGCATCGGACTGGGCGCTAGCATCCACAACCACTCGTCGCGCCCACAAGACCACCTGCCTCTGTCGAAACCTCTTTTGCTCGGTTCCGGCCAGAATTGCCCTTCGCAATTCGGAATGGGAGCGTTCTGATGCAGCAGATCACGCAAACCCCCCGACGTTTCCTAGCCGGTGCTGCCCTGGCAGGCGCTGCCGGTGTCGTCGTCCTTAAGATGTGAGCAACAGGCAAGCCCAGAGCCCGCCATGCAGGTACGGCCGACTGTGCATAACACAGCATCCACGGGTCAGCGTTCTCAGTGTCGCACTGGCCACCATCTGGAAAGGAGGTTCCCATGCATACCGTATATCCCGGACGGTTCAGCCGACGGAGGTTCCTGCGTGGGATGACGCTGGCGGGGACGGCGGGGCTTCTGGGCTGGCACCCCAGGCGCGCCGCTGCGGAGCCACCGCCTGAGACGACGCGGATCCGGCTCGTCCGGGTTCCCAGCATCTGTCAGGCCCCCCAGTATGTAGCCGAAGAACTGTTGCGCAGCGAAGGGTTCACCGAGGTGCACTACCTCCAAAGAGAGGGGACGGCAGACATCGCGCCGGCCCTCGCCTCCGGTGAAGCCGACCTCAGTGCGCATTTCGCCGCCCCGCTCCTTCTCCGACTGGAGGCGGGGGATCCCATCGTCATCCTGGCAGGCCTCCACGTCGGCTGCTTTGAACTGTTCGGGACCGATCGCATCCAGTCGATCCGCGATCTCAAGGGGAAGACCGTGGCCGTGCCAGCGCTAGATTCCAGCCGATACGTCTTTCTCGCCACTATGACGGCGTATGTCGGCCTGGACCTCCATAAGGACATACACTTCGTCATGCATCCGGGACCCGAGTCCATCCGGCTCCTGAGTGAGGGGAAGATCGATGCCTATTTGGGCTTTCCCCCCGAACCGCAGGAGATGCGGGAGCAGCAGATCGGCCATGTGGTGATCAGCAGCACCGTGGACCGGCCCTGGTCGCAATACTTCTGTTGTATGTTGGCGGGGGAGCGGGAGTTCGTCCGTACGCATCCGGTGGCCACCAAACGCGCCCTCCGCGCCATCTTGAAAGCGGCGGATTTCTGCGCCAGCGAGCCCGAGCAGTCCGCCCAGTTCTTGGTGCAGCAGGGTTATACTAAGCGCTATGACCATGCCCTCCAGGTCATGAAGGCGATCCCCTACGGTTGGCGTGAGTATAGCGCTGAGGACACCCTGCGCTTCTACGCCCTGCGTCTCCACGAGGTCGGGATGCTGAGGAGCACCCCCCAGAAGCTGTTGGCCCAAGGCACCGACTGGCGTTTCTTCAACGAACTGAAGCACGAGCTGAAGACCTGACTAGGCGGCCAGCCGCGTGCCCATTTACCACGCGAGGGAGAACCCCATGCAAATCATCCAGAACCGTCGCCACTTCATGGCCGGAGCTGCGGCAGCAGGCGCTTCAGCTCTCATCGGCACAACGACTGACGCTTGGGCCGAGGCACTCCCTGAAACGACCTCCGTTCGCTTGCCGCGGTGGATCGATGGTGCCTACTGCTGGGCAGGCATGTACCTGGCCGGAGAGTTCCTCAAAGCGGAGGGCTTCACCGACGTCCGCTACGTGCAGGGCGACGAAAAAGTCGATCAGGCGGTGTGGATTGCGCGCGGCGACACGGATTTCAGCATGAACTACGCGCCGGTCCATGTCGCGTCGATCGACGCGGGCGTGCCAATCAGGGTGCTTGGCGGTCTGCATTCCGGGTGCCTCGAGCTGATCGCCAACGACAGCATCCAAGGCATCCCGGACCTCAAGGGCAAACGGGTGGGCATGCATGACATCCATGCGCCGTCGCGCGTGCTGGTCGCCCTGATGGCCGCCTATATTGGCCTGGATCCCGTCAACGACATCGAATGGGTCGAGGAAAGCAAGCCGGTGGAAGCCTTCGCCGACGGAAAGTTCGATGCATATCTCTTCACGCCTCCGGAGACGCAGCAACTGCGCGCCAAGAAAATCGGCCACACGATCCTCAACACGACCCTCGATCGCCCTTGGTCGCAGCACTTCTGCTGCATGACCTCGGCCGCTGCGGACTATGTGAACAGATACCCGGTGGCGACCAAGCGCGTGCTCAGGGCCATCCTCAAGGGCGCCGACCTATGCATTTCGGATCCCGCATGGAGTGCAGCGCAAATGGTCGATCGAGGTTTCGTCCCCAGCTACGAAATCGCGCTGCAAACGCTGAGCGACACGCGATACGGCGTATGGCGGGACTACGATGCCGAAGCCTCGATGCGCTTCTACGCGTTGCGCATGCAGGAGACGGGCATGATTAAGTCGAGCCCACAGCAGATCATCGCCGAGGGAACAGACTGGCGATTCCTGGAGCAGCTGAAGCGTGAGCTCAAGACGTGAGCGGGTTGGCAGCCCGCATCTTGCTGCTGGCGCTGATGGCCGGGCCAGCGCAGGCGCATGATGCGCAGCACGATGAGCGATTGCCGGCAATCGGACCGGCTCCGGACTTTACGCTGACATCGCAGGACCGGGCGAGCGTGTCGCTGCACGACTTTCGCGGCAAGGTGATCGCCATTGCATTCATCTATACGCACTGTACCGACGTGTGTCCCATGCTGACCGCCCAGATGGCCAGCGTGCAGGAAAAGTTGGGCAGTGCGTTCGGACCCAAGATCGCCTTCATTTCGATCACCGTCGACCCGGAGCGCGATACGTCCGATGTTTTGAACGAATATGCGCAGAATTTTGGCGCCGATCTGAAGGGCTGGTCGTTTCTTACCGGCGATCCGGCGATTGTCCATGAGGTTGGACGGAAATACGGGGTCTTCGCGAAGAAGGCGGCGAACGGTGAAGTCGACCATACCTTGTTGACCTCGCTCGTAGACCCGAATGGCATCTTGCGAGTACAATATCTTGGCGTCCGGTTCGACTTGGAGGAGTTCCGGGGTGACCTTCTCGGCCTCTTGGACGAAACCAAATAGCATAACGAACTGGCTCGTTGGCTGGGTTGCCCGGCTGCCGGCGCGCGTCCAGACCAAGCTCTTGATCGCGTTCCTGTCGATCGTCGGCCTGCTCATCGTGCTCGGTGCCGTCGGGTTGCAGGTGCTGAGTGGGGTCAACGATCAGACCAACGAGCTGATCAAGCTGCAGCGCAGGATCGCGGCCTACCGCCAAGTACAGCACGATACGACCACCCAGCTCTACGGTATCTCCACCGCCCTGTTGCTACAGGATAACCGGATGCTGGATACGGCGCTGCGCCAGCTCAATCAGTTCGGCTACGACCTCGAGCGCATGGAGTTCGTCGCCAAAGCCGAGGTGGAAGTGCTTGGCCAGGTCAGGCAAGAGTACGAAAAACTGACGGCCGGGGTGACGCACGTGGCAGAGCTTGTCCGCGCGGGCCGTACCGAGGAGGCGCGCAAGGTTCAGCTTGATGAAATCATACCGTCGGCTGATCGCCTCGAGCGGCTGACAAACCAGCTGGTCAACATGGCCGAAGCCGACATGGTGGCGGCCATCGAAACGACCGAGGGTGCGTACGGCACGTCCAGACTGATCGTGGTTTCGTTTGCCGTGGGCAGTATCCTGCTGGCGTTGGGGCTCGGTTACATCATCTCCTGGTCGTTGATCGAACCGGTCAAGAAGATCGAGACGCGTCTCAGCCAGATAGCGGCCGGCGACTTCGCCCAACGGGTTGCCGTCGCCAATCGCGACGAACTTGGAGTGCTCGCCGCTAACGTCAACCAGACCTCCGACCAGCTGGGGCGCCTGTATCAGGAGATTGAGACACGCACCCAGCAGCTCGACGAAGCCCTTCAGCAGCAGACAGCCACTGCAGACGTTCTGAAGGTCATCAGCCGCTCTACCTTCGATCTACAGGTCGTGCTCGATACGTTGGTGGAATCTGCTGTCAGGCTCTGTCGCGCCGACAAGGGTGGCATCGTGCAGTTGCTTGATGGCGTATTCCGCTATGTGTCGACGCTTGGCTACCCGCCCAGTTTCCGTGACTATGTCGACGCCAATCCACTTCCAGCGCTTGCCGCTGGGCGAGGCTCCGCCGTAGGGCGCGTAATCGAAGAACGGCGGATCGTGCAAATCGAAGACGTGACCGCTGATCCGGACTACCGCGTCGCCTTGATCGCTGAGGCAGGCGGATTCCGCACCGTCCTCGCTGCCCCGCTGTTGCGGGAAGGTGATCTCATTGGCGTATTCGTCATGACGAGGGCTGAACCGCAACCGTTCAGTCCCAAGGAGATCGCGCTCGTCGAGACATTCGCCGACCAGGCCGTGATCGCCATCGAAAATGCGCGGCTCTTCGAGGCGGTGCAGGCACGGACGCGCGAGCTTGCGGCGTCGGTTGGTGAGCTCGAGGCGCTTGGCGAAGTGAGCAAGGCGGTCAATTCGACGCTGGATCTCGACACGGTGCTGAAGACGATCGTTGCCAAGGCGGTCCAGTTGTCGGCGACGGATGCTGGCACCATCTACGTGTTCAGCAGCACGCGGCAGCAATTCCGTCCGCGAGCAAACTTTGGGATGAGCGATGAGCTTATCGCGGCAGTCTCGCAGCAGACGATCGGGCTGGCCGATATGGGTATTGGCGACGCGCCCGGACGGTGCATGCCGGTGCAGTTTCCCGACCTCGGCAAGGAAACCTCATCCTTCCTTGTGAGAAAGACGATCCTCGACGCCGGATATCGCGGCATCCTGATCGTTCCGCTGCTGAGGCCCAACAAGATCGTCGGTGCATTGGTCGTCAGGCGCCACAAGCCAGGCGCCTTCGATGAGCAAGTTGTTCACCTGTTGGAGACCTTCGCAGCCCAATCGGTGGTCGCGATCCAGAATGCCAAGCTGTTCCGCGAGATCGAGGAGAAACGCGAGGAGCTGGAAGCAGCCAGCCGCCACAAGTCCCAGTTCCTGGCGAATATGAGCCACGAACTCAGGACACCGCTCAATTCAGTTCTGGGCTTCACAGAACTGCTGGTCGACGGCATCTATGGCGAACTCCCGGACAAGGCAAAGGCGACCGTCGCGCGTGTGCAGGCAAACGGCCGTCACCTCCTCGGGCTCATCAACGACGTGCTCGACCTGTCCAAGATCGAAGCCGGCCAGCTCACGCTGGCGATCGAGGACTACTCCGTCGCGCAGATTGTCCGATCGACCCTTACGGCGGTCGAGCCGCTGGCACGGGCGAAGGGTCTTGAGCTTTCAGCGACTGTTGCCGAGAACCTTCCAATCGGCCGTGGGGACGAACGCCGTTTGACGCAGATTCTGCTCAATCTCGCAGGCAATGCCGTCAAGTTCACCGAAACAGGTGCAGTCGACATTCTTGCCGATGCGGTCGGTGGGAACTTCGAGATCACCGTCCGAGACACCGGTCCCGGCATTGCGTCCAAAGACCAGGCTCTCATCTTCGAAGAATTCCAGCAAGTCGACAACAGCAGCACCAGGCAGAAAGGTGGCACAGGTCTTGGCCTGGCGATCTCGAAGCGCATCGCCGAAATGCATGGCGGAACCTTAGACGTCGAGTCCGTGATCGGGTCGGGGTCGACATTCCGTCTGAAGGTCCCGATCAGGATGAATGAGGACGTGAGGGCCGCATGAGCAAACGAATCCTGATGGTCGAAGACACCGAGGACAACCGCCAAATCATCCGCGATCTCATTGCCACCACCGAGTACGAACTGATCGAGGCGGCGGAGGGTGCCGCCGGCATCGCTGCAGCCGCAGCACACAGGCCAGACCTGATCCTTATGGACATTCAGCTCCCGGTGATCGACGGGTATGAAGCGGCCCGCCGCATCAAGGCCGACCCGGCGCTCCGGCACATTCCGATCATCGCCGTCACCTCCTACGCGTTGTCGGGCGACAAGGCGAAAGCCCTTGCTGCTGGGTGCGATGGTTACATTGCCAAGCCATTCAGTCCACGCCAGCTGCTTTCCGAGATTCGCGGTTTCCTTTCTTGAGGGAGGCAACACCTTGCACGATCCGCCTCGCATTCTCGCGGTCGACGATACTCCGGAAAACCTCGAGATCCTGCGCATGCGTCTCGAGGCGAATGGCTATGAAGTTGTAACCGCCGCCGATGGTGAAGAGGGGCTTGCGAAAGCCCGCGAACTCACGCCGGATCTGATCCTGCTCGACATCATGATGCCGAAGCTCGACGGCATCAGTGTGGTCCGCATGCTCAAGCAGGATCAATCGCTGCGATCGATCCCCGTCATTCTGGTCACCGCGAAAGCCGACACGCGCGACGTGGTCGAGGGGCTGGACGCCGGTGGCGACGACTATCTGACAAAGCCCTTCGAGCACAGGGCGCTGCTGGCGCGGGTGCGCTCGATGTTGCGCCAGAAGGGGCTTCACGACACTGTCGCGAGCCAAGCCAAGCGCCTTGAGGACCAAGCCGCGCGACTTTCCGACTGGAACCGCTCGCTCGAGGAAACCGTCGCCGGCCAGGTGACGGAGCTCGAGCGAATGGCGCGGCTCAGGCGGTTCCTGCCCGAACAGGTCGCCGACCTCATCGTTGCGGCGGGCAATGGAGATGCGCTCTTGCAGAGCCACCGCCGCGAGGTGACGGTTGTCTTTTGCGATTTGCGCGGCTTCACGGCGTTCGCAGAGACCGCCGAACCCGAAGAAGTCATGACAGTTCTGGCCGAGTATCATTCCTGTCTCGGCCAACAAATCGTCCGTCACGAGGGGACGCTCGAGCGGTTCGTGGGCGACGGTATCGTCGTGGTTTTCAACGATCCAATGCCATGTGCCGACCACAGCGAGAGAGCTGTCTCGATGGCTGCCGCAATGCGCGAAGCGATTGACGAGCATTCCGAGCGATGGCGCAAGCGGGACTATTTGCTTGGCTTTGGGATCGGCATTGCCAGGGGCCACGCAACCATCGGGCGCATCGGTTTTGATCAGCGCTCGGACTATGCCGTCATCGGCACTGTGTCGAACCATGCCGCCCGTTTATGCGAGGAGGCCAAATCGCGCCAGATTCTTGTTAGCCAACGGGTCCTCGGAGCTGTCGAGTCGCTGGTCGAATCCGTTCCTGTTGGCGAACTGACGCTGAAGGGCTTTCGCCGCCCGATGCCTGCCTATGAAATCGTGCGGTGGATCGGTCGGCCAATCTAGCGTTGAGCGCACTCCGGCTTCGTTCGAGAGATGCGGTGCGTCGAACCACCGGCGCCGCGGCGCGGATCTGCCGTTCACGTCGCGGCAACCGCAAATCCGCTTCGGGTCAGGGCCTCACGCCCAGACGGCGGACAAACCGTGCTGACGATAGGCCCGCCTGGCCGCAGGCGAGCTGTGATAGTTGACTGCTGTACCCTCAGTCCTTGGCGCGCTCGACATAGGAGCCGTCGGCGGTCATCACCACCACGCGCGTGCCGGTCGTGATGTGCGGCGGCACGGCCGTGCGCACGCCGTTGGAGAGCACCGCAGGCTTGTAGGACGAGGACGCCGTCTGGCCCTTGGTGACCGGCTCGGTATCGACCACCTCGAAGACAGCGCGCTGCGGCAGCGTCAGCGAGATCGGCGCGCCGTTGAACTGCGCCAGCTGCACCGCCATGCCTTCCTGCAGGTAGGGCGCCATGTCGCCGACCACGCTTTCTGAGGCCACGACCTGGTCGTAGCTTTCCGGGTTCATGAAATGGAAGCCTTCGCCGTCGGAATAGAGGAAGGTGTGCTCGCGCTCCTCGACATAGGCGCGCTCGACCATCTCGGTCGTGCGGTAGCGCTCCGAGATCTTCACCCCGTCGCCGATGCGGCGCATGTCGAGCTGCGTCACCGGCGTGCCCTTGCCAGGGTGGATGTTTTCGGCAAAGAGGATGACATAGAGCTTGCCGTCCTTATCGACGACGTTGCCTTTGCGTAAGGAACTGGCGATGACCTTGACCACGATATTCAATCCCAATCGAGTTTTTCGGCCTGCAAGCGTCTTTGCCCACGAAGCGCCGACGGCGGCCATCGCGTGCGCCGTAGCGCATCTTGCGTCGAACCGCCAGCCTCCTCGGCGATTTTCCCGCCCATGACCGCCGCTTCGCGATGGTGGACGCCGCATGTTCATGCCGACCGCCGGCCAAGGCTGATGGCGCGCAACGCCATTGCCGCCGCCTTGCGCGGTTGGTTCGCGGAGCGCGATTTCGTTGAGGTGACGACGGCCGCCCTGCAGGTTTCGCCCGGCAACGAGGCGCACCTTGCGGCCTTCGCCACCGAGGCGATCGCGCCGGACGCGTCGCGCCAGCCGTTATACCTTCACACCTCGCCGGAATTCGCCTGCAAGAAGCTGCTTGCCGCCGGCGAGAAGCGCATCTTCAGCCTGGGCTCCGTTTACCGAAACCGCGAGCGTGGGCCGCTGCATCATCCCGAATTCACCATGCTCGAATGGTATCGCGTCGGCGAGGCCTATCAGCGCCTGATGGCCGACTGCGCCGAATTTCTGGCGCTTGCCGCGGAAAAGGCCGGGGCCAAAAGCTTTCGTTTCCGTGGCCGCGAGGCCGATCCCTTCGCCGAGCCGGAGCGGCTGAGCGTGGCGGAAGCTTTCATGCGCCATGCCGGCATCGACCTGCTGGCGACCGTCGGCGCCGACGGCAGCACCAACCGCGAAGCGCTCCACCAGGGCCTGGTCCGCGCCGGCCTGCGCACCGCGCCCGACGACAATTGGGCCGACCTGTTCAGCCGCGTGATGGTGGAAAAGGTCGAGCCGGCGCTGGGGCAGGGACGGGCGACAATCCTCTATGGCTATCCAGTCTCCGAGGCGGCCCTTGCCCGGCCGAGCGCGGAGGACCCGCGCGTCGCCGAACGCTTCGAGCTCTACTGCTGCGGCGTCGAGCTCGCCAATGCGTTTGGCGAGCTCACCGATCCGGCCGAGCAGCGCCGCCGCTTCGTCGCCGAGATGGACGAGAAGGAGCGCATATATATCGAGCGCTATCCGCTGGACGAGGATTTCCTCACCGCGCTTGCCATCATGCCGCAGGCGAGCGGCTCGGCCCTCGGCTTCGACCGGCTGGTGATGCTGGCAACCGGCGCCGCCAGGATTGAAGATGTGATCTGGGCGCCGGTGGCCGGCTAATCCGCACTGTTCACGCGGTTACGGCGGGGCAGTGCGCTGCGAAGGGCCGCGATTGCCTTGAGATTGCCGCATCCGCCATTGCACAAGCGGTGGTGGAACAATAGATGGTGCAGCAGCATCCAAGACGATAGTGCGGGCTTCCAGAGATGGCGGCCCGACATCCATGGATGTGCGGCAGCATCTGCCCTCCCGCACAGCTTGAACAAACAGGACTAACCATGACCAACACGCTCGACGCAGGGAAACTGACCGGCCGCGTCGCGGCGCTCGTCGAGGCGGCCAAGCGCGCCGGGGCGGACGCCGCCGACGCGGTCGCCGTGCGCGGCCGTTCGGCCGGCGTGTCGGTGCGGCTGGGCAAGGTCGAAGGCACCGAATCGTCGGAAAGCGAGGACGTGTCCCTGCGCGTCTTCGTCGGCCAGCGCGTGGCGAGCGTCTCGGCCACCGCCGCCTCCGACCCGAAGGCGATTGCCGAGCGCGCCGTCGCCATGGCGAGAGTCTCCCCCGAGGATCCGTTCCAGGGCCTTGCCGACCCGGCGCTGCTCGCCCGCAATTTGCGTGATCTCGACCTCTTCGATCCGACCGAGGTGTCGGCTGATCAGCTCAAGGAGGCGGCGCTGGCAGCGGAAGCGGCGGCCCTTGCCGTCAAGGGCGTCACCAATTCCTCCGGCAGCAGCGCCAGCGCCGGCCTTGGCGGCCTGGTGCTTGCGACCTCGCATGGCTTTGTCGGCCAATATGTCGCGTCGCGCTTTTCGCGCTCGACCAGCGTCATTGCAGGCCAAGGCACGGCGATGGAACGCGACTATGAATTCTCCTCGCGCCAGCATTTCGCCGATCTCGACGCGCCGGAGGAGATCGGCCGCAAGGCCGGCGAACGCGCCGTGCGTCGCCTCGGCGCCCGCAAGGCGGCGACCGGCCCGGTCGACGTCGTGTTCGACCCCCGTGTTGCGCGCGGCATTGCCGGCCATCTCGCCGGCGCCATCAACGGCGCCGCGGTGGCGCGCAAGACCAGCTTCCTGCGCGACATGATGGGAAAGCAGGTAGCCTCAAGCGCGATCACCGTCACCGACGAGCCGCTGCGGCGTCGCGGCCAGGCGTCGCGGCCCTTCGACGGCGAAGGCGTCGAGGGCGACAAGCTGTTGATGGTCGACAAAGGCGTGCTCAACCACTGGTTCCTGTCGACATCGGCCGCGCGCGAGCTTGGTCTCGTCACCAACGGCCGTGGCTCGCGCAGCGGCTCTTCGGTTTCGCCGTCCTCGACCAATCTGGCCGTCGAGCCCGGCGATCGCGCCCCCGAGGAGCTGATCGCCTCGCTGCAGCGCGGCTTCTACGTCACCGAGGTCTTCGGCCAGGGCGTCGACATGGTAACCGGCGAATACAGCCGCGGCGCCTCCGGCTTCTGGATCGAGAACGGCGCGCTTGCCTATCCGGTGGCCGAGGTGACGATCGCCTCCAATTTGAAGACCATGTTCCTCAACATGGTGCCGGCGAGCGATCTCGACCGCAATTTCGGCACTGCCGCGCCGACACTGCTGATCGAGGGGATGACCCTTGCCGGCGCCTGACATGGTCATCTCAGCCGAGACGCGCGAAGACCTCGCTCTGCTGCGCGAAGCCGCCCGCGAGGCTGGCACCATTGCCATGCGCTATTTCGGCCAAAACCCCCAGGTGTGGATGAAGGGCGGGACCTCGCCGGTCAGCGAGGCCGACCATGCGGCCGACGCCTATCTGCGCGAGACCCTGCTCAAGGCGCGGCCGAATTATGGCTGGCTGTCCGAAGAAACCGCCGACGATCATGCCAGGCTGTCGGCCCGCCGCACTTTCGTCGTCGACCCTATCGATGGCACGCGCGGCTTTCTCGATGGCCTGCATTCCTGGTGCGTCAGCGTCGCCGTGGTCGAGGATGGCCGCTCGCTGGCCGGCGTGCTCGAATGTCCGGCCAAGCGCGAGACCTATTGGGCGCTGCCGGGCGAGGGCGCGTTCCTCAACGGCAAGCGCATCCAGGTGCGCCAACTCGGCGATACGGTCGAGATCGGCGGGCCGAAGCCGCTGGTCGAGCGCATGCCCGCTTCCTGGCAAGCCCGGATGCGCCGCGTCGCTTACATCCCCTCGCTCGCCTACCGGCTGGCGATGATCGCCAACGGCAAGCTCGATGCGACCTTCGTCAAGCCCAACGCCCATGACTGGGACATCGCCGCCGCCGACCTTATCCTCCGCGAGGCGGGCGGCGCCTTGCTCGACCGCACCGGCAAGCCGCCGCGCTATGCCGGCGAGGTGATCAACCATGGCGCGCTCGCCGCCGGCAGCGGCGAACTGCTGGGGGTCCTGGCCGGCGTCATTGCCGGAGCTGACCAAGGGTGAGTCGGCCCACGGTTTCAAAATCGGCGGCTTTGGTCTAAACGTTTCACAAAATTCATGAATCTGCGAAGGATCGGCATGGCCGTGGAAGACGGAAAGAAACAGCTTTTGCACCTGGTGTTCGGCGGCGAGCTGAAAAAGCTGGGTGGAACCGAGTTCCGTGATCTGGATGCGCTCGACATCGTCGGCATCTACCCCGACTATCAATCGGCGCACGCCGCGTGGAAGGCGAAGGCGCAGGCCAGCGTCGACAATGCCCATATGCGCTATTTCGTCGTTCACCTGCACCGGTTGCTCGATCCGGAAACAAAGGCAGCCGGTTGACATCGATGGAGCATGAAGCGGTGAAAGGAGCGACGGGGCGCGCCGCCGGGCGGGGCGGGACTCGCACGCTGTGGCGCCGCATCCGAGAGCCGCTCGCCCAGTCGCGATTCGTCAAGAATTTCATCGCCAGCCTGTTCGCCTGGTTCGTGCGGCTGATTCGCATCACCAGCCCGCTGGTGAAAGGGTCGACGCAGGTCGCCGGCGGCGCCTATGCGCATCTCGAACCGGGCATCATCGCGCTGTGGCATGGCCAGCATCTCTTGACGCCGGCTTATTATCCCAAGGGCCGGCCGCTGGTCGCCATGGTCTCGCGCAGTGCCGACGCCGAGCTCAACGCGCTGATGCTGAACAGATTCGGCATCGAGGCGGTGCGCGGCTCGGGTGGCCGCGACAGTTCGAGGCATCTCGACAAAGGCGGCGCCAAAGCCTTGATTGCGCTCAAGAAAGCGCTGGTGGCCGGCAAGAATGTCGCGATGATCGCCGACATTCCGCATGGCACGCCGCGCGACGCGGGGCTGGGCATCGTGCTTTTGGCCAGGCTTTCCGGGCGCCCGATCCTCCCCTCGGCGATCGCCACCAGCCGCCGCAAGGTGCTGGAAAAGAGCTGGGACAAGACCACCATCAACCTGCCGTTCGGCCGCTCCGCCGTTGTCGTCGGGCAGCCGGTGTTCGTGCCGTCCAACGCCGACGACGCCGAGATGGAGCGAAAGCGCCAGGAGGTCACCGCCTCGCTCAACGCCGCGACCGCCGAGGCCTACCGCCTCGTGGACGGCGACAAATGAGCGAGCGCTGGGCGCGCGCGGCCCTGACCGCCTACCGCTACGCCGGGGCCGTCGCCTATCCGCTGATCGGACCCTATGTCGCCTGGCGAGCCTCGCGCGGCAAGGAAGACCGCGTTCGCCGTCGCGAGCGCTACGGCGTCGCCGGCCGTCCGCGTCCGGAAGGACCGGTGATCTGGATTCACGCCGCGAGCGTCGGCGAGACGATCGCCGTCGTGCCGCTGGTCGAAAGCATCCTCGATTACGGCGTCAACATCGTGCTGACGACCGGCACCGTGACCTCGGCCAAGGTCGCCGACGAGCGGCTTGGCAGCCGCATCATCCACCAATATGTGCCGCTCGACCTCAAGCCCGCTGTAAGCCGCTTCCTCGATCACTGGCTGCCGGAGCTGGCCATCATAGCCGAATCGGAGATCTGGCCGATGACCATCCTGGAACTCGGCGCGCGCAACGTGCCGCAGGTTCTGGTCAACGGGCGGCTGTCGGACCGTTCGTTCCGGTCGTGGAAGAAGCGCGCCGGCGTCGCCGAGGCGCTGTTCGAGAATCTTGCCCATGTCGTTGCCCAGTCGGATGTCGACGGCGAGCGGTTCCGCGTCCTCGGCGCCCGGCCGGTGACCGTTTCCGGCAACCTCAAGGTGGACACCAACCCGCCGCCGGTCGACGAGCGGGCGCTGGCGATGCTGCAGCGCCAGATCGGCTTACGCCCGACCTGGGCGGCGATCTCGACCCATGACGGGGAGGAGGTCGCCGCGGCGGAAGTCCATGCGACCTTGCACAAGCGCCACCCTGGACTGCTGACCATCGTCGTGCCCCGCCATCCCGACCGCGCGGACGCGCTGGCCGCGCAGATCTCCGGCATGGGGCTGAAAGTGGCGCGCCGCAGCAAGGGCGACCGCATCACGCCCGACACCGATATCCTGCTCGGCGACACGATCGGCGAGATGGGACTTTATCTCAGGCTGACCGAGATCGCGTTCGTGGGCCGCTCGCTGACCTCCGAGGGCGGCCAGAACCCGCTGGAGCCGGCGATGCTCGACACGGCGGTGCTGGCCGGCCGCAACGTGCAGAATTTCCGCGAAGCCTATCAGCGCCTGCTCGATCGCGGCGGCGCCAAGCTGGTGCGCGACCGCGACATGCTGGCCGGCGCCGTCAATTTCCTTTTGACCAACGAGGCGGTGCGCCACGAGATGATGGCGGCGGGCGCGGCGACCGTCGATGAGATGCGCGGCGCGCTTCAGCGCACGCTGAAGTCGCTCGAACCCTACATCCAGCCGCTGGTCGTCAAGGCGCGCCTGAAAGGCGCCAACGGGCGCTAGCGCATGGCCCAAAAATTCGGATCCGATCTTTGGAAAGGGTCATGCGCCATGGAAGTCGCGCCATGACCAGCGAAGCGCCGCCCTTCTGGTGGGAAAAGCCGGACTGGCGCGTGCTGGCGCTTTCGCCGGTGTCCGCGATGTATGGAATGGTGGCTGGGCGCCGCATGCGGCGCGCGCCGCGCGAGAAGGTCGCGGCACCTGTGCTGTGCGTCGGCAACTTCACCGTTGGCGGCAGCGGCAAGACGCCGGTCGCCATCGCGCTGGCTAAACAGGCAAAGCGCATGCAGCTCACGCCCGGCTTCCTGTCGCGCGGCCATGGCGGTTCCTTCGCCAAGCCGCATGTCGTCGATGCGCATCACGACGCGGCCAAGCATGTCGGCGACGAGCCGCTGCTGCTTGCCGAACATGCGCCGGTCGCGGTGACGGCCAACCGCGCCGCCGGCGCCAAACTGCTGATGGCAGAGCATGGCTGCGACTTGCTGATCATGGATGACGGTTTCCAGTCGGCGCGCATCCATATCGACTACGCGCTGGTCGTGGTCGATGCGCGTTTCGGCATCGGCAATGGCCGCGTCATTCCGGGCGGGCCGCTCCGGGCAAAGATCGTTGATCAGCTGGTCTTCACCGGCGGCTTGCTGAAGATGGGCGAGGGGAGCGCGGCCGATACGGTGGTACGCCAGGCGGCGCGCGCCGGCCGGCCGATCTTTTTGGCCCATGTCGAGCCGGCGAACCCGGCGCGCTTCGCCGGCGGGCGCTTCCTTGCCTTTGCAGGCATCGGCCATCCGGAAAAATTCTTCGATACGCTGCGCAGCGCCGGCGGCGAGGTCGCGCTGTCGCGCGCTTTTCCCGACCATCATTTCTACGCCGCGGACGAGCTTGCCGATCTGGCGGCGCTTGCCAAGCGCGAGGGGCTTCGGCTTGTCACCACGGCAAAGGATGCCGCGCGGCTTCGCCACGGCGCCGCACCCGCCGGCTTCCTGGAGCAGCTCGACGTGCTTGAGATCGACGCCGTGTTCGAGATCGACCACGTGCCGGAGCGCATCATCAATGAGACGCTGGATGCATGGCGGCAGCGCAAGATGAGACCGTCCTCATCCTAGGAGGTTCTACCCGCGCTTGCGCAGCTCCGGATGCGCCTCGATCTCACGCCGCAGCGACGCTGCCGCGTTCACATATGGCTCCTGCCTGGCGACGCTCCAGTATTTGAGCTCGTCCAGCGGGATGCTCTCGCCGGTCACCGCGCAGCGCACGAACGCGCCGGGGCTCGTCACCTGGAAGTCGCCGTCGAGATAGCGGATGCGCGCTTCCTTGCCGCCGGGGCCTTCAAAACGGTTCATCATGGAATGGCGCATAGGTTCATAGGGGTTCAATCGCCACAAATCGAAGGCAAGGTCAAGCTTGGCGCAATGCTCATGTAGTATGCCGGTTGGCACAATGGTTGTCGGGAAGCGCCATGGACATCACCAACGCCAGCGTGACGTCGCTGCTGAAAGAGGCGCTGGCGCCGCAGCCGGTGCCGTCGCCCAAGGCCGAACCTGCGACCGCGGCGCTGGTCAAGGCGCTCGTCCAGCCGCCGGCGCCCTCCGTCGTGTCCTCCGCACAGGTGGCCGCGCAGGCGCTGAACGGCACGTTGCCGGCCGCTCGACCAACTCAGCGTCTGTCCTCGGCCGAGATCGAGAACGCCTACAGAGCCGTCCTGGAATCCGATGCCGGCCCTGATGGCGCCTCGACGAAGTCTCCGGTTGGCAGGTCGGCGGCTGACGCCGATCAGCTTTCGCGGGCGCTGCCCCAGGTTCCACCGCCGGCCGCCGATGGCACCGCAAGGGTCGTGGCGGCGCCCTCTTCGTTCTCGCCGGTGCTTGCGTCCGGAGTGCTGGTAGCGGCCAACGCCAATGCGCCGCCGCGCGGCGGCGTTCGCAGCCCCGGCCATGCCCCGCGATCCGAACCCGGCCAGACGCCGCTGTGGATGATATCGATCGTGACGGCCGTCGTCTCGGCTGCGACCGCCACGATCGTGCTGATGCTGCTTCGCTGATCCGAGCGATCTAGTCCTCGTCCTGCAGGAAGGCTTCGAGCTTCTCCGGCGCCAGCCCCGCCTGTTCGGCGATGCGTCGGGCGAGATCGGCGGCGGCCGCGCGCGGCCGGCCGACCGGGCGGTCGAGCCAGTAGGACACCGGATTGAGCGCGACCCGCTCGTCAACGGGAACAATCCGGCCCGACTTCAACTGGTCTGCCGTCAGCGGCGGCCGCGCCAGCGCGATGCCGAGCCCATGCGCCGCCGCGTCGAGCACCAGATTGTAGTCCTCGAAACGCCGGTCCTGCGGGCGCGGGCGATAATCGACCTCCTGTGCCGCGAACCAGGCGCGCCAGGCGGACGCGTCGGAATCGTTGATCAGCGGGAATTTGAGCAGCCGAGCCGGGTCGCCTTGCCCGATCTCCTTCGCCAGCTCCGGCGAGGCGATCGGGAAAATGTGCTCCTCGAAAAGCTGCACCGAGACGCGGCCCGGGATGCGGCCGCGCCCGCAGCGCACCGAAAGGTCGATGCCTTCGTCGGCAAGGTCGGCCTGGCGGTTGTCGACGTCGAGCACGATGCGCAGCCGCGTCGGGTTGTTTTCGAGCGCCGCCATGCGCGGCATCAGCCAAAGGCCGCTGACCGAAGGGATCGAAGCCAGCCGCACCACCGCGGTGCCGCGCGGCTCGACCCAGCGATCGGAATTGACCGAGATCAGCGCGAAGGCCTCGGTGGTGCGCAGGTGCAGCCGGTTGCCCTCATTGGTCAGCGTGACGCCGCGCGCGTTGCGCTCGAACACCTTGAGCCCGAGCCAGTCCTCCAGCTTGGCGATCTGACGGCTGATCGCGCCATGGGTGAGGTTGAGCCTTTCGGCCGCCGCGGAAAAGCTTCCGGTCCGCGCCGCCGCGTCGAAGGCGCGCAAAGTCTCGAGCGGCAATAGCTGGTCAGAGCTGTGAGGCATGCTCACAGCTGACCCTCGAATTGCTCGTTTGTCAATCGGCGGGCAATGGCGTTTTCTCTCTCTATGGCCAGAGGCGAGGATTCGGCAATGAGCGCTTACACCGGCACGCTGAATGAGACACAGCGCATGGACACCACGGCCGCGATCGCGGTGGCGCTGACGGTGGTCGGCTGGGCGTCTGCCTTCCCGGCGATCCGCGCTGGCCTTGCCGCCTTCCAGCCGCTGGAACTCGGGGCGCTGCGCTTCGCCATCGCGGCCGTGCCGGCAGCGATCTTCCTTGCGGTCAAGCGTCCGGCGCTGCCGAGGATCGATGAGCTGTGGCGTTTCGGCTTCGGCGGTGCCATCTTCGTCGCGCTATACACCGCCATGCTCAATTTCGGCGAGCTCACCGTCTCGGCGGGCGCCGCCGGCTTCATCATCAATGTCAGCCCGATCTTCACGGCCATCATGGCCATGGCGCTGCTCGGCGAGCGCTTTTCCGGCATGGCCTGGCTTGGCACGGTGATCTCGTTTGCCGGCATCGGCATCATCGCGGTGGCGGACGGCCATGGCCTGCATTTCAACACCGGAGCGCTGCTGGTGCTGGGCTCGGCCCTTTGCTCGGCCGTCAACACCATCGTCCAGAAGCCGCTCTTTGCCCGCCACCATCCGCTGACGATCGCCGCTTCCAACATGGTGCTCGGCGCGCTCTGCCTGTCGCCCTTCCTGGCGGAAGCGTTTTCGCAGGCTGCGGTCGCCGACATGGCCGGCCTCGGCGCCGTCATCTATCTGGGCATCGTGCCCAGCCTGATCGCCTACGCCGCCTGGGCCACCGCGCTGTCGCGCCTGCCGGCCGCGCGCGCCTCGAACTTCCTCTATCTGGTCTCGCCGACCTCCGCTCTGATTGGATTCTTCTGGCTCGGCGAAGTACCGACTCTGCTCGGCATGCTCGGCGGCGCGCTGGCGCTCGGCGGTGTGATCGTGGTGAATTTGAAGCGGTAAGTCAAAGGGTTGAGGCCGGTGCCTTGAGTAAAGGAAAGAGCCGCCTCGAGCGGCCCTTTTCTTGCCCCTCATCCGGCCGCTACGCGGCCACGAGAACGGGTTGGTGCTGGCGCTGAAGGTCTCCTTTCCCATAGGGAGAAGTCAGCGGAGTGAAGCGAGGCTGGGTGAGGGGAATTGGCGCGCTCACCTTCGCCCGAACAATCTTTCAATGTCGGCGAGTTTCAGCTCAATATAGGTCGGCCTGCCATGGTTGCAGGTGCCGGAGCCGGGAGTCGCCTCCATTTGGCGCAGCAGCGCGTTCATCTCCTCGGCCTTGAGCAGGCGGCCCGAGCGCACGGAGCCGTGACAGGCCATGGTCGCGGCTATTCTGTCCAGCCGTTCCTTCAGCGTCTCGACCGTGTCGTTGTCGGCGATCTCGTCGGCGAGGTCACGCACCAGTTGCTGCACATTGGTTTCGCCGAGCATCGACGGCGTCTCGCGCACCGCCACCGCGCCCGGGCCGAAGCGCTCCAGGCCGAGGCCGAATTTGGCCAGTGTCTCGGAATGCATCGCCAGCCGTTCGGCATCCTCTTCCGCAAGGTCGACGATCTCGGGCAAAAGCAGCATCTGCGAAGGCACGGCGCGAGAGTGCAGCGCGTTCTTCAAGGCCTCGTAGACCAGCCGCTCATGTGCGGCATGCTGGTCGACGATGATCAGCGAGTCCCGGGTTTGGGCGACGATATAGTTCTCATGCACCTGAGCGCGCGCCGCGCCCAGCACCGTGCCGAGCAGCGCCTCGGCCGGCTCGGCGATGCCCGCCCGCGCGTCGGCGCTTGCCAGCGGCCTGGTGTCGAAGGCAGCCTGATCGTTTTCGGCGAAGCCTCGCGCCGGCCGGGCTTCGCCCATGTCGAGCGGCCGTTGCGGCGAGCGCGCCAAAGTCGAACCGTGGTCGAAGCTGGAGCCGGAGGCGCGAAAAGCGGCCTCATAGCTGCGGTGGCCATTGGCCGGTCCGGGATGCGAATAGGACGCCGCGCCGGGCCGGAAAGCCGCCATCATGCCGGCCGCGCCGGTGGTCGCGGCCCGGATGCCGGCGCCGGCCATCGCCTCGCGGATGGCGCCGACAATCAACCCGCGCACCAGGCCCGGATCGCGGAAGCGCACATCGGCCTTGGCCGGGTGGACATTGACGTCGACGGTTGCCGGATCGAGCGAAAGGAATAGCACGGTGACCGCATGCCGGTCGCGCGGCAGCACGTCGGCGAAGGCGCCGCGGATCGCGCCGGCGATCAGCTTGTCGCGCACCGGCCGGCCGTTGACATAGGCATATTGCTGCAGCGCGTTGGCGCGGGTGTAGGAAGGGATCGAGACGTGGCCGGCAAGATGCACGCCGTCGCGCATGGCATCGATCGCAATGGCATTGTCGGGAAAGTCGGCGCCCATCACTTGCGCGACGCGGGCGAGCCGGCCCTCTGGCGTGCCGCCGGTCGCCGGCAGCTCCAGCGTCGAGCGGTCGGAACCGGCAAGCGTGAAGCGCACGGCGGGGAAGGCGATGGCGATGCGCTTCACCACGTCGCCGGTGACCGAGCTTTCGGCGCGCTCGCCCTTCATGAATTTGAGCCGTGCCGGCGTGGCGAAGAACAGGTCGCGCACTTCGACGGTGGTGCCGCGGTTGGCCGCCGCCGGCTTGACGGCCGACACCCGGCCGCCCTCGATGCTGATCTCGGCCGCGCTGTCGCCGGCGGCCGTGCGCGAGCGGATCGAAAGCCTGGCCACCGAGCCGATCGACGGCAACGCCTCGCCGCGGAATCCCAGCGAGCGGATGTCGTGGATATCGTCCGACAGCTTCGATGTGCAGTGTCGGGCAACTGCCAGCGCCAGTTCGCGCTCGGGAATGCCCGAGCCGTCATCGGTGACGCGGATGAGCGAGAGCCCGCCGCCGGCGGTGACGATCTCGACGCGCGACGCGCCGGCGTCGAGCGCATTCTCGACCAACTCCTTCACCACGCTTGCGGGACGCTCGATGACTTCGCCGGCGGCGATCTGGTTGATCATCGTTTCGGAAAGCTGGCGAATGGGCATCCGAGGATTATAGGCGGATTCGAACGGTGTGGGGGAGGGGCTACTTCATGCCTGCGCCACCAGCCAGTCCCTGACCTTGCGCGCGTTGTCGCTGAGCT
The DNA here is from genome assembly GCF_003997315.1 of Mesorhizobium sp. M1A.F.Ca.IN.020.04.1.1. Lineage (NCBI taxonomy): Bacteria > Pseudomonadati > Pseudomonadota > Alphaproteobacteria > Hyphomicrobiales > Phyllobacteriaceae > Mesorhizobium > Mesorhizobium sp. M1A.F.Ca.IN.020.04.1.1. The sequence continues at coordinate 2,611 of NZ_RZSN01000069.1, read as the reverse complement.
CGCGGTTCTTCGGCCAGATGACGTGGAAGCCGATGCCGGTACTCATCACATGGTCGGTCACGGGCACCAGCAGCCCTGATGCCACCAGCCGCTCGACCAGATGCCGCCAGCCAAGCGAGATGCCTTGCCCTTCCATCACCGCCTGGATCACCAGGGCATAGTCGTTGATGCGCAGGCCGCGCTCGGCATTGCGCAGGCTGGTTCCGGCCGACGCGAACCATTCGTCCCAGTTCGGCGCCTCGCGATAGGGCTCCTCGAGATGGATCAGCCGGTGGGTGGCCAGTTCCTCCACCGTCTTCGGCATGCCGAATTTGGCGAGATAGCTCGGTCCCGCGACGGGGAAGATCTCTTCGTCGGACAGCGACAGCGAGTGATAGTCCGGCCAGTCGCGCGGCACACCGCCGCGCACGCCGAGCGGAATGCCCTCGGCGATGATGTCGAGGTCGCGGTCGGCGGTCTGGATGCGCAGGTCGATGCCCGGCAGTTGGTCGCGGAACTGCTGCAGACGCGGCATCATCCAGAACGAGCCGAAGGCCGTCGAGGCGGCAAGGGTCACATGGCCGCCCGTCGCCTGCAGGCGAAGGTCCTCGGCAGATTTGCGGATATGCGACAACCCCAGCGAGACGTCCGCGTGGAAGCGCTCGCCGGCCTCGGTCAGGAGCACCTGGCGGTGGCGGCGCTGAAACAGCTTGGCGCCGAGCTGTTCCTCCAGTCCGCGCACCGCATAGGATACGGCCGCCTGGGTCATGCCGAGCTCGCGCCCGGCGGCGGTGAAGCTCGACAGCCGGCCTGCCGCCTCGAAGACGACGAGGCTGCCGGCCGAGGGCAGGAGGTGGCGTAGGCTTCGCATAAGCGCAGCTTATACAAGAGATCAGGATTTTCCAGCGTCACATCCATATTTCGTGTCGCTAACTTGGTCGGGCGGGATGAAGGAGACAACATGAACGCACCGGCCGCTGAATTGACTGAGCCGACCCACCGTCGCGGCGGCGGCCGCCTTGGGCGCAAGGCGCTGAGAAGCGCGCCGGTCGCGTCTTTCCCGACGCTCGTTCGCCAGATTCCGGCCTATGAGATCGTGCCCGACGAGGCGGTGGAGCTGATCCACGAGGAGTCGCTCAAAATCCTCGAGGAGGTTGGCTGCGAGTTCCGCGACGACGAAGCGATCGCGCTCTGGAAGGCGGCGGGTGCCGACGTCAAGGACACACGCGTCCGCATCGATCGCGCGCTGCTGATGGAGCTTGTCTCGAAGGTCCCGCCGGAATTCACGCTCAATGCGCGCAACCCCGAGCGTACGGTTCGCGTCGGCGGCAAGAACTCGATCTTCGTGCCGATGTATGGCGCGCCCTATGTGCGCGACCTCGACAACAAGCGGCGCTACGGCACGCTCAACGACCTCAACAATTTCCACAAGCTCGCCTACATGGCGCCGGCGCTGCATTCGTCGAGCTCGATCATCTGCGAGCCGATGGAGATCCCGGTGCCGAAGCGGCACCTCCACATCATTCATTCGGCGCTCAAGCACTCCGACAAGCCGTTCATGGGCATCGTGACGTCGAAGGAGCGGGCCGAAGACACGATGGCGATGGCTGCGATCGTGTTCGGCGAGGAGTTCGTGCGCGACAATCCGGTGCTGGTGGCGATCACCAACTGCAATTCGCCGCTGGTGTGGGACGCCACCATGCTTGACGCGATGCGGGTCTATGCCCGTCACAACCAGCCGCTGATCCTGGCACCGTTCGCGCTCTGCGGCGCCTCGACCTCGGCCTCCGCCGTCGGCGCGGTCGCGCAGGTGAATGCCGAGGCGCTCGCCGGTGTGGCCTTCACCCAGCTGATCCGTCCCGGCTCGCCGCAGATCTATGGCCAGTTCATGGTGACCGTCGACATGAAGACCGGCGCCCCGATGGGGGGCACGCCGGAGGCCGCGCAGATGATGTATCTGATGGGTGCGCTGGCGCGGAAATACAAACTGCCGTGGCGCACCTCGGGCTTCCACGTCGGCTCCAAGCTCAACGACGCCCAGGCCGGCTACGAGGCGAACATGCTTATGCATGCCGCGATCCTCGCCGGCGCCAATTACATCTGGCACTCCGCCGGCTGGCTTGAAGCCGGCCTTACCTGCGGCTATTCGAAATTCGCCACCGACTGCGAGCAACTCGTCGGTTGGTACAAATATGCCGGCGGCGTCCCCTTCGACGATTTCAAGGAAGCCATGGCGGCGATCCGCGAGGTCGGCCCGCAAGGGCATTTTCTCGGCACGCAGCACACGCTCGAGCATTTCGAGCGCGCCTTCTTCATGCCGAGCATCATGGATTTCAACTCCTTCGAGCAATGGAGCGCCGAAGGCGCTAAGGATCACGACACGCGCGGCCTCGAAAAGGCGCGCAACATGCTCGCCGACTATCAGGAGCCGAAGCTCGACGACGGCATCGCCGAAGGTCTCAAGGATTTGATCGCACGGCGCGAGGAAAAGCTGCCTGATACCGTTAGTTGACAAAATATGGGCAAAGGCCGTCGGCAATCGTGACTGACAGCAAGCCAATGGCTCAGCCAGCGCGCACCTTGCCGTTCGCAAGGTGTTTCTGAAGCGATTGACAGGCGTTCATAATATGAT
>NZ_RZSN01000068.1:0-28197 GCF_003997315.1 Mesorhizobium sp. M1A.F.Ca.IN.020.04.1.1 | reverse complement strand
GGGTGAAGCAGGGCCGCTACCGCAAGCTCGCGCGCCAACGCGGGCTGGAGGCCGAGAACCTGCGCCAGGCAGTGAGCCGCGCACCCGCTGCGCCGAAAGGACCGGCGCTGCCCAAGCCGACGAATTAACAGCGCCTTACGGAGCTTTCCATGCTGACTATTTCGGCCGCCGAGGTCGACCGCGCGCTGACCTTTTCAGGTCTGGTCGAGACACTGCGCAGCGCCTTCCGCGAAGGCGCCGTGCAGCCGGTGCGCCATCATCACGCGGTCGAGCGGCCGGACGGCGCCGCCTCGACGCTTTTGTTGATGCCGGCCTGGACCGACTTCGACGCCGCCGGCACCTCGGCCGGCGGCCATATCGGCGTCAAGATCGTCACCGTCTCGCCGGACAATAACGCGATCGGCAAGCCGGCGGTGATGGGCCTCTATCTGCTGCTCGACGGCGTGACCGGCGAACCCCAGGCTCTGATCGACGGCCAGCGGCTGACGCAATGGCGGACCGCCTGCGCCTCGGCGCTCGCCGCATCCTATCTCGCCCGCGAGGACGCCTCGCGGCTCTTGGTGATCGGCGCCGGCGCGCTGTCACCCTTCCTCGCCAAGGCGCATTCGGCGGTGAGGCCCGTTAAGTCGATCCGCATCTGGAACCGCACGCCGGCCAATGCCGAAAAGGTCGCGGCGGCGCTGGACGCCGAAGGCTTTCCAGCAAGCGTGGCAGGAGACCTCGAAACCGAGCTTGGCGAGGCCGACATCGTCTCGTCGGCGACGATCACGACCGCGCCGCTGATCAAGGGCGCGCTGTTGAAGCCGGGCGCCCATGTCGACCTGGTCGGCGGCTTCACGCCGCAGATGCGCGAGAGCGACGACGATGCCATTTCCCGCGCCCGCGTCTATGTCGATACCCGCGCCGGCGCCACCAAGGAGGCCGGCGACATCGTGCGGCCATTGGCTTCCGGTGTCCTGAAGCCGGAAGCGGTCATCGCCGACCTGCACGAACTGGCGCGTGGCGAGAAACAGGGCCGGCAAAGCGATAGCGAGATCACGCTGTTCAAGTCCGTCGGCGCAGCGCTTGAAGATCTCGCCGCCGGCATCGCCGTCTACAAGGCGCTCAGCACAAGCAAGTAAGAGGCTAGGGTAGTGAGAAGCTCACACCTATCCTCCTACTGCCCTGCTGCCTCGTTCGGCCAATAGACACGCAGCCGATGACCGTCGGGATCGAGCGCGACGAAGGTGCGCCCGAAGTCGAGATCGACCGGCGCCTGTGGGATTTTCAAACCCCGTTCCGCCCAGTCCGCATGCGTGGCGTCGACCGCGGCCGCATTCTCCATCGCAAGCACGAGCTCGCCGCCCCCGCCCGCGGCGGCGGCCGCCGGTTCAACCGTGTGGCGCGACCACAAGCCGAGCTTGAAGCCGTTGTCGAGGACGAACATGGCGAAGGTGGGCGAGGCCTCTACTGGCTGGCGCCCGAGCAGCGAGGCGTAGAACGCGCCGCTCTTCTCGGGGCTGTCGACATAGAGGATGACGAAAATGGGCGTGGTCATGTCGATCTCCAAGGTGTTTGAACCTTGGCCAAGCTAGATCATCCCACTGTCAGATTCTGGCAGCAGCGATCAGCCAGCAGGCTCCTGCGCCGTTTTCCGGGCCGATTCATCGTGCGTCGCTCGCCATTCCTTGAGCATCGCCTGGCGGCGGCGCGGATAGCGGATCTCGGTGGCTGCGAGATTGGCCATGCGGTCGGCGCGGAAATGCCGGAAATCCTGGCGCATCTCGCACCACGCCACCATCACCCGCACCTTGTCGAAGAAGCCGAGCGCGAACGGCCATACCATGCGCTCAGACGACGCGCCGCCGGCGTCGCGATAGAGGAAGCCTAGCTTGCGCTCGCTGCGGATCGCCTGCCTGACGATGCCGAGATCGATCGCCTCGCCGCTCGCTGAATTTGGCCCGACCAGCAGCGTCGTGGCGTCGAGATCCTCACGCAGATCGTCCGGCAACACCGCCGCGATCTTGGACAATGCATCCGCCGCCGCCGCAGCCAGCCGCTTGTCCGGCTGTTTCGCCACCCAGCGCGAGCCGAGCACGATCGCCTCGATCTCCTCGTCGGTGAACATCAGCGGCGGCAGCATGAAGCCGGGCTTCAGCACATAGCCCAGCCCCGCTTCGCCTTCGATCGGCGCGCCCTGCCCCTGCAGCGTCGCGATGTCGCGATAGAGCGTGCGGATCGACACGGCCATTTCCTCCGCAAGCGCGCGGCCGCTGACCGGCCGGCGGTGGCGGCGCAGAATCTGGATCAGGTCGAGCAGGCGTTCGGAACGGGACATGACCGGAGACTTGCCCGTTTCTTCGGGCGAGGTCCATCGCATCGCGACAGAACAGCGCCGGACCATGCGGTTGCGAAGGTCAAGGGCCTATGCCAAAAGCGGCGTGCCGTTCCGGAGATTGTTCTTGAAGTCCTTTCGCGACCGAAACCGCGACAACCGTCCGCGCCAGCCGGCGAATCCCTCCAGCCAGTCGCGGCTGCGGGAGGCGGCTTCGCCGGAGAGGCCGGAGCCGCATCGTCGTCAGGAAGCAGAACCAGCGCAGCGCCCCCTCGCCCGCCGCGAAGGCCCGTTGCCCGCCGAGCGCCTGCCGCTGATCCTCGAGGTCGCGCCGAATGCCGACTATGCTCTGCTGGACAGCGGCGCCGGCGAAAAACTGGAGCAGTATGGGCCCTACCGCATCGTGCGCCCCGAAGGCCAGGCTATCTGGCAGCGGGCGCTTCCCGCCAAGGAATGGCAGCGCGCCGACGCCATCTTCACCGGCGACACCGACGAGGAAGGCATCGGCCGCTGGCGTTTTCCAAAAACGCCGCTCGGCGAGACCTGGCCGATGAAGCATGACGGCATCGACTATCTCGGCCGCTTCACCTCATTCCGCCATGTCGGCGTCTTTCCCGAACAAGCCTCGCATTGGGACCACATGGCCGGCCTGATCGCCGCGGCAAAGCGACCGATCAAGGTGCTGAACCTCTTCGGTTACACAGGCCTTGCCTCGCTGGTGGCGGCGCGCGCCGGCGCAGAGGTCACTCATGTCGACGCCTCGAAAAAGGCGATCGGATGGGCGCGCGAGAACCAGGAGAGAGCCGGCCTCTCCGACAAGCCGATCCGCTGGATCGTCGAGGACGCGGTTAAGTTCGCCGAGCGTGAGGAGCGCCGTGGCAGCCACTACGACATCGTGCTCTTCGACCCGCCCGCCTATGGCCGCGGTCCCAAGGGCGAAGTCTGGCAATTGTTCGAGCATCTGCCGGGCCTCACCGATCTCTGCCGCTCGATCCTGACGCCGAAGCCGATCGCCGTGGTGCTGACCGCATATTCGATCCGCGCCTCCTTCTTCGCCATTCATGCCTTGATGCGGGACGCCTTCGCCGGCATGGGCGGCACGGTCGAATCCGGCGAGCTGATCATCCGCGAGAAATCCGCCGGCCGCGCGCTGTCGACCTCGTTGTTCTCGCGCTGGGTGGCTTGAATGGTCCCGCATGATGGCGCCCGGCCCGTCGGGCAGGTCAAGGAAGTCACCAGCCTCGCCAATCCGCTGGTCAAGGACATCAAGGCGCTGGCGCTGAAGAAGTTTCGCGACCAGCAAAACGCCTTCATGGCGGAAGGCCTGAAGCTGGTCATCGACGCACTCGACCTCGGCTGGTCGATCAGGACGCTCGTCTTCGCCAAGGCCGGGCGCGGCAACGCGGCGATAGAAAAGGTCGCGGCGCGCACTGTCGCCGCCGGCGGCACTGTGCTCGAAGTCTCGGAAAAGGTGCTGGCGGCAATCACCCGCCGGGAAAATCCGCAAATGGTCGTAGGCGTCTTCGTCCAGCAGACGTTGCCGCTGAAGGATATCCGCGCCACGGACGGCGACGTCTGGGTCGCGCTCGACCGCGTTCGCGATCCCGGCAATCTCGGCACCGTCATCCGTACCGTCGACGCCGTCGGCGCGAGGGGCGTCATCCTGGTCGGCGACACCACCGATCCGTTTTCGCTGGAAACCGTGCGCGCCAGCATGGGCTCGATCTTTGCCGTGCCGGTCGCGAAGGCGACGGAGCAGGCTTTTCTGGCCTGGCGGCGCGACTTTCCGGGCCTCGTCGCCGGAACGCATCTGAAGGGCGCGGTCGACTACCGGTCGGTCGACTTTTCGAGAGGCCCGGTGCTGCTGTTGATGGGCAATGAGCAGCAGGGCCTGCCCGACAGCCTTGCCGACAGTTGCGACCGGCTGCTCAGGATCCCGCAGGCCGGACGCGCCGATTCTCTCAATCTGGCGGTTGCCACCGGCGTCATGCTGTTCGAAATCCGGCGTGGCGCGTTGAAGCTCGACCCCACTGCCGACTCGCGATGAGGGCTGCGAAAACGTGAAATCCTGGTCCCCTTACGCCCTGCTGGTCGTGCTCGCTATCGCACTCGACCAGTGGATAAAACAGCTGGTGGAAAACGGCCTCGCCTTCCAGGAAAAGGTGGATCTTCTGCCTTTCCTGGCGCTGTTTCGCACCTACAACACCGGCATCGCCTTCTCGATGTTCTCGTCCTTCGGCGACACCGGCCTGGTGGCCATCGCCGCGCTCGTCGTCGCCTTCGTGCTCTATCTGGCGGTGCGCACGCCCGCCGGCCACGTCCTTGCCCGGATCGGCTTCGCCCTGATCGTCGGCGGCGCGCTCGGCAATCTGATCGACCGCGCGGTCTACGGTCACGTCATCGATTATATTCTTTTCCACACGCCGGTCTGGTCCTTTGCGGTGTTCAACTTTGCCGACGCCTTCATTTCCGTCGGCGCGGCGCTGGTCGTCTTCGACGAGCTGATCGGCTGGCGGCGGGAAACCAGGTCCCAGGATCCAGGCAATTGACCTGGCGCGGCCACCGCCGCAAGTTTGTTTCAAACAAAAGCGAGGAGACCAAAGTGTCCGATACCTTCAAAGCCATCCTCGTTTCGCGCGACGCCGAAAAGAAGCAGTCGGTCGAGATCGTCGACCTCACCGAAGCTGACCTGATGGAAGGCGATGTCACCGTCGCCGTCGAGGCGACGACGGTGAATTACAAGGATGGGCTGGCCATCACCGGCAAGGCCCCGGTCGTGCGCCGCTGGCCGCTGGTGCCCGGCATCGATTTCGCCGGCACTGTCATCGAATCTTCGCACCCCGACTGGCGCAAGGGCGACAAGGTCATCCTCAATGGCTGGGGCGTCGGCGAGACGCATTACGGCGCCTTTGCCGCCCGCGCCCGCGTCAAGGGCGACTGGCTGGTGCCGCTGCCCGACGGCATGAGCCCGCATGATGCGATGGCAGTCGGCACCGCCGGCTATACGGCAATGCTCGCCGTCATGGCGCTGGAGCGGCATGGCATCGTGCCGGATCGCGGACCGGTGGTGGTGACGGGGGCCGCCGGCGGCGTCGGCTCGGTCGCCATCTCGATCCTCTCCACCCTCGGCTACCATGTGATCGCCTCGACCGGGCGCAATGCCGAAAGCCCCTATCTGATCGACCTCGGCGCGGCTGAGGTGATCTCACGCGACGAGCTCAGCCAGCCGGCCAAGCCACTGGCCAAGGAACGCTGGGCCGGCGGCGTCGACTCGGTCGGCACCCATACGCTGGCCAACGTGCTGTCGATGACGTCCTATGGCGGCGCGATCGCCGCGTGCGGCCTGGCCGGCGGCATGGACCTTCCGACGAGCGTTGCCCCCTTCATCCTGCGCGGCGTCTCGCTGCTCGGCATCGATTCCGTCATGGCGCCGAAGGCGGTCCGCCTCGAGGCGTGGCGCCGCATTGGCGCCGACCTCGACCTCAAGAAACTGTCCACCCTGTCGCGCTCGATCGGCTTCGACGGCATCATCGACGCCGCGCGCGACATCGTCGAGGGCAGGATCAGAGGCCGCGTGGTAGTCGATCTGTAGGGCAATCCCAGGAATAGCGTTCGGCGATTTCCCGTCCGAACTGCCCAAAACCAGGCAAAAACTGCCGGTTATCGGCACGGACGACTAAAATTCGAACGATCCGCCGCAATCTTCCATAATCTCTGTCTGGCAGGGTTTTCCGCATGCTCGCGGACTCCGACTTCAGACAGGACAGCAAAGCCGCAGGCGACGACGGACTGGGTCCTGACGCGCCGAAGCGGCAGGTGCTTGTCGCGCCGCCGCTGGTCCCCGCATTGCAAGCGGACAGTCATGAAGGCTTGCCGTTCCTGACGATCGTCGCCATAGTCGTCCTGGCCGGGCTGGCGCATCTCACCGGAGCGCCGATCTTCATCACCATAGGCCTCCTGGCGACGGGTCTGGGCGGCCTGATGATGCATCTGCGCAGCCAGCGCGCTGAGCGGCGCACCGCCGCACTTCTCGACGAGACGGCCGCCCGCAGCCGCGCCGAGATCGAGACTCTCGCCGATCGCATGTGGGAGATGCAGGAGAGCGAGGAGCGTTTTCGCGGTCTGATCGATGCGCTCGGCGACCTCGTTGTCCATCGCGACCGCGACGGCCACATCGTCTACGCCAACAAGGTGTTCGCCTCGCTCGTCGAGATCGATCAGCGCGACCTCGCAGGCAAGACGCTTTCCGAGCTCGGCATCGACGTCGGCGTCGTGCCAGAGGCCGCCTTTTCGGATCATGAATGCCTGAGCTCCACCGATGTCGCCATCCGCACGCCGAACGGGCCGCGCTGGTTCTCCTGGATCGAGCTCTCGGTGCGGGACAGGGACACCGGTGCTGTTTCGCACCGGGCGATCGCCCGTGACATCACCGCCCGCAAGCGCGCCGAATCGTCGCTGATCACCGCCCGCGAGCGGGCCGAATACGCCAGCCAGGCCAAGTCGCGCTTCCTTGCCACCGTCAGCCACGAGATCCGCACGCCGATGAATGGCATCATGGGCATGGCGAAGCTGCTTGCCGACACCGACCTGTCGCCCGAGCAGCGTACCTATGTCGGCGCCGTCTCGACTTCCGCAAGCTCGCTGCTGGCGCTGATCGAGGATCTGCTCGACTACTCCAAGATCGAGGCCGGCCGCTTCGATCCCGAGCCGCAGCCGACATCACTGCGTGAGATCGCCGACAACATCATCGAGCTGCTGGCCGCGAAGGCCTTCTCCAAGACCATCGGCCTCGGCTGTCACGTCGAACCCGACGTGCCGCAGATGATCACCGCCGACCCCGGTCGCGTGCGCCAGGTGCTGCTCAACCTCATCGGCAATGCCGTCAAGTTCACCGACACAGGCGGCGTGCTGCTTACCGTCGCGCGCGCCAGCACCGAGAGCACCGACCGCATCCGCTTCATCATCGCCGACACCGGTCCGGGGCTGCGCGAAGAGGATATGGAGCGCATCTTCGAGGAATTCGAGCAATCCGACGGTACTTCGACCAGGGTGCACGGCGGCGCCGGTCTCGGCCTCGCCATCTCCAAGCGCCTGGTGATCGCCATGGGCGGCACGATCTCGGTTTCGAGCCGGCTAGGCGAGGGATCCGAATTCGTCTTCGACATTCCGGCGACCGCGGCAACCCAACCGCCACAATATCGCCGGGACATCCTCTCGGGCCGACGCGCGGTGATTGTGTCCAAGAATGCCGTCGAGGCCGATGCCATCGCTCGCACCATCCGCGCGCATGGCGGTGCCGTCGGGATCGCGGCCACGCCGGACCAGGCCATTGCCTTCGCCGTCGGCTGCAACGTGCTTCTGGTCGACGCCGCGCTCGAGAACAGCGACGGCCGCCTGCTCAAGCGGCTGCGTCAGAGCGGTTTTGTCGACTGCCAGGCCATCACCCTGATCGCACCCGCCGATCGCGGCATGCTCGGCGAATTCCGCGCCAACGGCTACGCGACGTTCCTCGCCCGGCCGGTGCGCGGCGAAACGCTGCTGCGCGTGCTGTTGACCAGTCATGTGCCGGCACCCGCCGAGCCGCGGTCGGAACCGCGCGGCGCCGCGTCCGTCCGCCGCCGCGACAAGGGCTTGTCCGTGCTGATCGCGGAGGACAATGACATCAACGCGATGCTTGCCCGCGCCACGCTGCTCAAGGCCGGACATCGCGTCAAGATCGTCGGCAACGGCAAGGCCGCGGTCGAAGCCGTCACCGACGCCGGCCTCAAGCATCGTTTCGATGTCGTGCTGATGGATCTCCACATGCCGGTGATGGACGGGCTGGACGCGATCGCCGCCATCCGCCGCCATGAGGAAGCGCTTGCCGTCCCGCCGATCCCGATCATGGTGCTTTCGGCCGACAGCCAGGAAAAGACGCGCCACACGGTTTTGGCCCACGGCGCCAGCGGCTTCGTCACCAAGCCTCTCGACCCCGATGCGCTCGTCCAGGCCGTCGAGAGCCAGGCCGCGGCGTAACGAATATTTTAGACTTTCCCGAACGCCTTGGATTGCTTGGCTTTCGCAGCCATAAGATAGCCGGTTGAGGGTATTGCCCAGCCGACGAAGTATTGCCGGGATCGCCGTATCACGGTACTGTCACAATCCTGTTGCACCTACACCGTATCCCCGTGCCAAGAGGGATGGCTCGAAGGAGAATCACTCGTGCATACAGTCATGCCTGAATGCGATACTCGGCCGAACGCCAGCGCCCTTCTCGGCGCGCGTGCCGCCGACGCTTTCGCAAGCGGCGCACCGCTGGGCCGCATCGGCAACCTGGAAGTGCGGCTCGCCCGCAACGGGGCCGAGATCGCCGCCGCCCAGGAAGTGCGTTATCGGGTATTCTATGACGAGCTCGGCGCGAGGAAGGATTTGTTCCAGGCGCAGGATCGGCGCGATGCCGACCGCTTCGACCCGCTCTGCGATCATCTCCTGGTTTTCGACACCTCGCTTCCCGGCCCAGAGCACCGCCGTATCGTCGGCACCTATCGCCTGCTGCGGCAGGAGATCGCCACCGCGGCGGGCGGCTTCTACTCCGAGGGCGAGTTCGAGCTGACCAAGCTGGTGGCGCGCCATCCGGGCCAACGCTTCCTGGAACTCGGGCGCTCCTGCGTGCTGCCGGAATACCGCTCCAAGCGCACCATCGAGGCGCTCTGGCAAGGCATCTGGGCCTATATCAACCACTATGGCATCGGCGTGATGACCGGCTGCGCCTCCTTCCACGGCACCGTGCCGGCGGCGCATGCGGAGGCGCTTACCTATCTCGCCCATCACTGCCGCACCGACCAGGCCTGGGATGTCCGGGCGGTGGCCGGCCGCTACTGCTCGATGGACTTGATGCCGATCGAGGCGGTCAATGCCAAGGCCGCGATCGCCGCCATGCCGCCGCTCGTCAAAGGCTATCTGCGTGTCGGCGCCCGCATCGGCGACGGCTGCGTCATCGACCACGAATTCTCGACCGTCGACATTTTCGTCGTCATGCCGGTCAAGGAGATCGGCGCCCGCTACGTCAACTACTATGGCGGCGAAGGCCAGCGTTTCGCGGCGTGAGTCTGGCGAATAGCGAATAGCGAATAGCGAATAGCGAATAGCGAATAGCGAAGGAACTAACGATAGTAGGCTGACTACAACAGCCCTATTCGCTACTCGCTATTCGCTATTCGCTGTTTGCTATCACGGAATATCCTCCGGCCTTCGCCCGGGCCGGCTCTTATAGGCCGGGAACGACCAGCCGAATTTGAGCGCCCCGCCCCGCACCAGGAAGGCCGCCGCAAAGCCGAGCAGGCTGGATGGCAGGGCCGACATGCCAACGAGATCGCCAACCGTGAAGAGCGCTGCACCCGCAAGCGCCGCGGTGACATAGATTTCGGGCCTGAGCAGCACGGAAGGCTCGCCTGCGATCAGGTCGCGCAATATGCCGCCGAAGGTCGCGGTGAGCACCCCGGTGATGACCGAAACGACCGGGGAGCCGGTGATCGCCAGGCCCTTTGCAGCCCCCATCACCGCAAAGGCGGCAAGTCCGATCGCATCGAGCCAGAGCAGCAGCTTGTAGCGGGATTCCACACGATGGGCGCTGAAGAAGACAAGCACTGCCATCACGGCGCAGATCAGCACATAGCCGCTGTTGGCGACCCAGAACACCGGCAGGTTGAGAATGACGTCGCGCAGCGTTCCGCCACCAATGCCGGTGATGCTGGCCAGAAACAGGAAGCCGATGATATCGAGCTCTTTGCGTGACGCGGCAAGCGCGCCGGTCGCCGCGAAGACGGCGACGCCGGCATAGTCGAGCAGCTCGATGGGATTCATGGGCGAGCGAATAGTGATTGGCGAATAGTCAGTGCACAGTGAATATCACGAAGCGGTGCGGTTGGTACCGTCCTTCCCTATTCGCTATTCCCTATTCGCTATTGGCTCCCTTCACGCATCCTTCTCGGCCTGCTCGTTCACCGGACCCGGCTCGACCGGCGCTTCGGCGGCGGCGGCCTTTGGGCCGCCCTTGGAGACGCCGACCATCGCCGGCCTCAACACGCGCTCGCCGATCGAATAGCCGGGTTGCACGACCTGGACCACGGTCCCGGCCGGAACGTCGGGGTTGGGCACTTCGAACATCGCCTGATGGAAGTTCGGGTCGAACTTCTCGCCTTCGGGCGCAAGCTTCTTCACCCCGTGCCGCTCCAGCGCCGCCAGCATGGCGCGCTCGGTGAGGTCGACGCCCTCGATCAGCGCCTTGAAGCCGGCATCGCCGGAGGCCTTGGCCTCGGTCGGAATGGCGTCCAGCGCGCGGCGCAAATTGTCCGACACCGACAGCATGTCGCGCGCGAAATTGGCCACAGCGTAGGTGCGTGCGTCATGTACATCACGCGCGGTACGGCGCCGCAGATTCTCCATTTCGGCAGCTACGCGAAGCGCCCGATCCTTCAGTTCCTCGTTTTCCTTCAGCAACCGCACAAGCGCCTCATAGTCGCCGTCGACGCCGCCTTCCGCACGTTCGCCGGAAGCCCGGGCCTCGGAAGCCTGGCTGGCTTCGATTTCCTCGGGCGCGCGTTCGTCTTTTGCCTGGTCGCTCATCGCCGTTTCCCGTCATTCGGATTGGTTTGGATTTGCGCCCGATATCGAGGTTTAGGGGCCAAAAATCAAGGGGCAAGCACCGATGACGGCCCTTCCGCGATCGTTCCAAATTAATTCAAATTTTACCGTACCGGACGGCTTTGCTTGCCGCTAAGGGCCTATGCGGGAACCATTGCCGGGCTGCGAGAGTTTCGAAGCCGACACAGGATTTTGGGACCATGAAGGGCAACATCGGCGAAAGGCGCGCCAAGCTCGCCGACGATATCAGGCGACAGGTTGGCACCGAAGCGACCAAGCGCCTTCTGCGCACGCTTCCGGCATTTCGCCTGGAAAAAGAAGTGCCCAAGCAGTTCACGGATCTGCTCGACCGCCTGGACGGCGCCGAGACGGACAAGGCGGACGGCCAGCGGCAGCACTAGACCGCCCTTCCCCAGTTCCACAGCGTAAGGCGCTGAGGAGCTATGCGGCTCTGCGCTCGTCGCGCATCAGAGCCTCGCCATGACGGATCTCGGTGCCAAGCACCTTGAGGCACTCCCGCATGAACGACGCAAGGCCGGGCCATCCCTTTGCCGAAACCAGATTGCCGTCGACATGCGCGCCGGTCGGCGACACGTCGATATAGGTGCCCCCGGCAAGCGTCACTTCGGGCTCGCAATACTGCAGCGCCGCCACCTCCCTGCCGCGCACCACGCCGTCGACCGCGATCAGGATTTGCACACCGTGGCAGATGGTGAAGATCGGCTTGCCGGTCTCGTGGAAATGCCTGACCAGCGCCTGCACGCGCTTGTCGATGCGAATATATTCCGGCCCGCGTCCGCCCGCAGCGTAGACCGCGTCGTAATCGGCGGGATTCACCTCGGCGAATGTCTTGTTGAGGATATAGTCGTGGCCGAGCTTTTCCGTATAGGTCTGATGGCCCTCGAAGTCGTGCAGCGAGGTCTTGAGCACGTCGCCGGCCTTCTTGTCCGGGCAGACGACATGGACTGTGTGGCCGACCGCATGCATCGCCTGCTCAAAAACGAAAATCTCGTATTCTTCGCTGAACTCGCCAACGAGCATCAGTATCTTCTTGCCTACCATGCCGTTTCCTCCTTTGCCGGCTGTTTATTTCGGAGCGCGAAATAATCACCGTATCCTAAGGGCAAGACGGCAAAAGAGAAAGTGAAATTCGCAGAAGTGGTCTGACCAGATTGTTGCAAAGAGGCGCGTAGGACTGAATCGACTGCGCCAACACGTCAAAAGCAAGGTGCTTGGTCAGACCAAAGCTGCAGGCTCGCTTGGTTTACCGGATGGCTGCCTTCGGCGGTCAGCGCGGGGACGGCTCAGCCCGGGCGTTTGCGCCGCCAGGAATATTTCGGGCCCTTGGCTTCCGGCTCTACCGCCGGCTGGTAATAGACTGGCAAGCCTCCTGTGCGCCCTTCCTCCAGCCGCTTCAACAGCACCGGATTGGAGACCTCGAACTCGTCGAAGCCGAGCCGCAGCATATGCGGCAATTGATCGACCAGGACCTGGCCCGTGGCGCGCACCGCGCCTTTGAAGTTATGCCGGGTGCGCAGCAATTCGCCCTTGGAGAAGGAGCGGCCGTCGTTGAAGGCCGGGAAGGCAAGCGCCACCAGCGACAGCTGGTCGAGCAGGCCGACGATCTTGTCGAGCTCGTCGCCGGGGAGCAGGAGCACGCCGAGGCGCTCCTTGGCCGACCTGCGGATATCGTCATCGAGCCCGAGAAAGGCCTGCAACGGGAGGATGAAGCGGCCATTGCCGGCAAGCGCTTCGGCGCTCTCGGCATGGGTCCATTCGTCCTCGCGGAAACCGTTCGAGGTCCAGAGGCGGGTTTCCGATTTGGTCGGCTCAGTCATCAAAATTCCTAATGCCCTAAGATCCTAATGCCCTAAGAATGAAAGGATATGTCGCTGTTCAGGTCGGCCCGGAGTCGAAAATGGTGGCTTTCGAGAACGGGAGCGGAGCGTACTTCAACTACGCGAGCTCCGAAAGCGCAGGAACCCGCCATTTGCAGGCCGGCCTCACCTGAGTAGCGGCTGTCCTTAAAGTGATGCGTCGGTCAGCGACTTCTCCAGCCCCGACAGATGGATGCCGCACTCGGTCTTGGCGTGCCCCGCCCAGCGGCCGCTGCGCGCATCCTCGCCTGGCTGTACCGGCTGCGTGCAGGGGAAGCAGCCGATCGACAGATAGCCATAGGCGACCAGCGGGTTTTCGCGCAGCGCATGCGCGCGCATGTAGTCGGCCTGGTCGGATGTCGTCCAATGCGCAAGCGGATTGATGCGGATGCGCGAGCCGACGGCCTCGAAGACCGGGAGTGCCGCGCGCGTCGAAGCCTGGAAGCGCTTGCGACCGGTGAACCAGGCGCGGAACGGCTCGACGCCACGCGCCAGCGGCTCGACCTTGCGCAGGTTGCAGCACGCGTCGGTAGCGCTCTCATGCAGCCGGCCGGTCGGATCGACGCGTTCGAGCGCCGCTTCGTTCGGCTTGATCACTCTGACATCGGTCAGGCCGAAATCGGCGACCAGCGCGTCGCGGTAGCCCAGCGTCTCCTCGAAATGCTTGCCGGTGTCGAGAAAGATCACCGGCAGCGAGCGGTCGATCTCGGCAATCATGTGCAGGAGGACTGCCGAATCGGCGCCGAAGGACGACACGGCGGCAACCTCGCCGCGGAAGAATTCACGCGCCGAGCGCTCGATGATCTCGATCGGCTTCAGATGGCCGAGCAGCGCGTCGAGCCCCGCCGCTTCCGCGGCAACGCCGGCCTCGACGCCGCCGATCCGGTCAAGCGGCCTTGGTTTCGCCAGCATAGAGCGCCTCCTTGAACGGCGCGGGACCGACACGGCGGTAGGCGTCGATAAAACGTTCATTGGGATTGAGCCGAAGGCCGAGATAGGTGTCGACGATCTGCTCGATGGCATCGGTGATTTCTTCCGAAGAGAAACCGCGGCCGATGATCTCGCCGACCGACGTGTTCTCGTCGGCCGAGCCGCCAAGCGTGACCTGGTAGAGCTCGGAGCCCTTCTTCTCCACGCCGAGAATGCCGATATGGCCGACATGGTGGTGGCCGCAGGCGTTGATGCAGCCGGAGATCTTCAGCTTCAGCTCACCGATCTCGCGCTGCCGCTCCAGCGAGGCAAAGCGGCGCGAGATTTCCTGGGCAACCGGGATCGAACGCGCGGTGGCAAGCGCGCAATAATCGAGGCCGGGGCAAGAGATGATATCGCTGATCAGGTTGGAATTGGCGGTCGCCAAGCCGATCTCGACCAGGGCGTCATAGACGGCCTTGAGGTCGGCGCGCGCCACATGCGGCAGGATCAGGTTCTGCTCGTGGCTGACGCGCAGCTCGTCGAAGGCGTATTTCTCGGCGATGTCGGCGACCGCCTCCATCTGGCTGTCGGAGGCGTCGCCGGGCACCTCGCCGATGCCCTTGAGCGAGATCGTCACCGCCGCATAGTCGGGGTGGCGATGCGTTACGACATTCTGGTCGAGCCACTCCGAAAAACTCTTGGAATCGAGCCGCGTCTGCTTCACCTGCGCGTCGCCTTCCGGCCGGTCAGGCAATGCCGGCGGCGCGAAATAGGCATTGATCGCCTGGATGTCGGCGTCCGGCAGCTTCAGCTCCGCGTCCTTCAACTCCTGCCATTCGGCCTCGATCTGGCGGGTGATCTCCTCGACCCCGGTCTCGTGGACGAGGATCTTGATACGCGCCTTGTACTTGTTATCGCGGCGGCCATAGAGGTTGTAAACGCGCAGGATCGCCGTGCAGTAGGACAACAGCTCGGCTTCCGGCAGGAAGTCGCGGATCTTCTTGGCGACCATCGGCGTGCGGCCCTGGCCGCCACCGACATAGACGGCAAAGCCCAGCTCGCCGGCCGCGTTCTTCTTCAGATGCAGCCCGATGTCGTGCGTCTGGATGGCGGCGCGATCACGCTCGGCGCCGGTCACCGCGATCTTGAACTTGCGCGGCAGGTACGAGAACTCCGGATGCACCGACGACCACTGGCGCAGGATCTCCGCATAGGGACGCGGATCGGCAACCTCGTCGGCGGCCGCGCCGGCGAAATGATCCGCGGTGACGTTGCGGATGCAGTTGCCGCTGGTCTGGATGGCATGCATTTCGACACTCGCCAGATCAGCAAGGATCGCCGGGATGTCGGACAGCGCCGGCCAGTTGAACTGGATGTTCTGGCGCGTGGTGAAGTGGCCGTAGCCCTTGTCGTATTTGCGGGCGATGTGGCCGAGCATGCGCAATTGCCTGCTGTTCAGCGTGCCATAGGGCACGGCGATACGCAGCATATAGGCGTGCAGCTGCAAATAGACGCCGTTCATCAGCCGGAGCGGCCGGAACTGGTCCTCGGTGATATCGCCGGCAAGCCGGCGCTGCACCTGGTCGCTGAACTCGGCGACGCGGGCCTTTACGAAATCGTGGTCGAACTCGTCGTAACGGTACATGCTTCGTCTTTCAGGGCCCGTCCGCCCGCTTTCTTGTGTTCTATGCCGCCCGTGCCGGAGCCGGGCTCGCCTGCTTGCCGAGGTCGGTGCGGATGGTGGGGCCCGCGGCGCGGATCTTCTCGCGCAGCCGCACCGGCTCGACCGCGCCGTTGATCACGGTCACATCGATCAGGTTGACGTCGACGACTTCGTTGCTGGCAGCGGCCGCGGCGCCGATGGCCTCGAGCCGATCCTCCGCCGCCTTGTCATGGGCGATGTCGGCACGAGTGACGGTCTCCGCCCAGCCGCCATCGGCGTACCAGACGGCGATACCGTCCGAGAGCCTGTTCGCGGTCAGAACCTTCATTGCTCAACTCCTTCGGCCGCTACGCCGGCCGTATCTTCACGCGTGTGCGCCGCAAGCGGCTCGGATTGTTCGAAATTGGCGCCGGCGACCGCGTCGCCGATGATGGTCATGACCGGACCGGTAAGATCGGCGCGCGCTTCCAGCGACGGCAGGTCGGCGAGCGTGCCGTGGAAGCGGCGGCGATTGCCAAGGCTGGCATTCTCCACCACGGCGACGGCGGTATCGGGCGACAGCCCGGCTTCGATCAGCCGGCCGGCGACTTCGGCTGCAACCGAGCGGCCCATATAGACGGCGACGGTGGCGCCGGAAATGGCAAGCTTTGCCCAATCGGGCAGTGAGTTGCCCTTGAGGTCATGCCCGGTGGTGAACACCATCGAGGACGTCACGCCGCGCAGCGTCAGCGGCAATTCGAAATCGGCGGCCGCGGCGAAGGCGGCGGTCACGCCCGGAACCACCTCATAGGCGATGCCGGCCTCGCGAAGTGCTGCCATTTCCTCGCCCGCCCGCCCGAACACAAGCGGATCGCCTGATTTCAGCCGCACCACGCGCTTGCCGGCGCGGCCAAGCTCGATGAGCAGAGCGTTGATTTCTTCCTGGCTCTTGGAATGGCAGCCCTTGCGCTTGCCGACAGGCAAGCGCTCGGCATCGCGGCGCCCCATGGCGACGATCGCTTCCGGCACCAGCGCGTCATAGACGATCGCGTCGGCCTCCATCAGCAGGCGGTGGGCGCGCAGCGTCAAAAGATCCTCCGCGCCCGGGCCGGCGCCGACCAGAGCGATGTGACCTGCGGTCGGCGCGTCCGAAGTCAAAAGTTCAAGCGCAGCGCTATGCGCCCTGGCGAACTCTCCGGCTTCAACCGCCTTGGCCGGGAGGCCGGCGAAGAAATCGCTCCAGAACCGGCGGCGGCGATTGCCTTTCGGCAGCCGCTCGGCAGCAGTGCGAAACGACGACGCCAAGGCCGCCAGCCGGCCAAGCGACGGCGACAGCATGCGATCGATGCGCACCCGCAGCAGCTGCGCCAGCACAGGGCCGGCGCCCTCGGTGCCGATGGCGATGGCGACCGGCGCGCGGTTGACCAGCGCCGGGGTGAAGAAATCGCAGAGCTCAGGCCGGTCGACGGCGTTGACCGGAATGCCCAGCCGGCGGGCGTCTTCGACCACGCGGCGGTCGAGCGCCTCGTCGCCGCTGGCGGCAAACACCATGGCCGCGTCCTCGAGGTGCGCGGCATCGTAGGCGACATCGACGTGGACAGCGCCGGCGGTAGCAATGAAATTCAGAAGCTCGGGATCGGCATTGTCCGCAATGATGCGCAGCGTCGCGTTTGACTGAGCAAGCAGCCTGGCCTTGGCCAGTGCCTCCTCGCCGTTGCCGACGATGGCCACGGCTTCGCCGTCGACCCGCAGGAAGACGGGGAAGGCGTTGAGCTTGGCATTGGCTGGCGACATGGCGATAAACAGTACGAGAACAGTCTGGCAGTTTTATGCGGGCCTGGGAAAAACCAGAAGGCAAGCAGTCGCGCATCCCTTGATGGCAGGCAATCGCTTTTTCGCAGCCGCGAAAGGCAGGAGAAAAAAATTCTACGCCGGACCTCGAGGTGGTCGGGCACCTATCCGAGAGCTATTGATCCAGGCATAGTTTTTAGCGCCGTGCAGCCGACACGGCAAAACGGTTTTTTCTAAATTCTACCAAACTAGTAGATTAAGACGCGGTCTTGCTGGTGGGTGAGGTCGCTGCCGCTTGCAGCACATCCTGCAGTCGTTAGTTGATCCGGATCTATCATGCTCGGCGGCGCTTTTCGCTAACGATCCATCCCGTCGGTCGAGCCGCTCTCGCGGCTCGATTTGTGCTCAAGGCAAGGAGGAAAATCATGAACATCAAGCTTAAACGCGGTCTCTGGGTGGTCGTGGCCGACGGCGAGAAGGCGCTTTTCCTCCGCAATGAAGGCGACAGCAAGTTTCCAAACCTCGAGGTGGTTCAGGAGATGGAGCAGGAAAATCCCGCCACCAGGGAGCAAGGCACCGATAAACCGGGCCGGTATGCCGAAGGGCCACGCAGCGCGATCGAAGAAACCGACTGGCATCGCCTCGGCAAGGAACGTTTCGCAAGCGATATTGCCGATCGGCTCTACAAGCTTGCACATCGGGGTGAGTTCGACCAGCTCGTGCTGATCGCGCCGCCGCAGGTGCTCGGAGAGATGCGTCAGAAGCTGCACAAGGAAGTCAGTGAAAAAGTGCAGGCCGAAATCCCCAAGACGCTGACCAATCATACCGTCTTCGACATCGAGAATCTGCTCAAAGCGGCCTGAGCGGCACGCAGGAACGCACAGTGCAGGGGATTGTGCCGTGCCCCTGATGGCGACTCGCTCTGATTTTCTCATCCGGCGCCCGATCGCGGCGCCGATTTCCGTGTAGCGGTGGTTGCGTCCCCGCCCCTCCCCCGACCATATTGGGAAGGGGCGGCGGCCCTCGGGCGGCGCTTATCGACATCGTGAATTCTCGGAAGGCGCTCCATAGACAATGCCGCATGACACGCCCCTGATCGCCACCATCGTCGCCGGTTTGGGGCTTGCCTTCGTTTTCGGAGCATTGGCCAACCGATTCCGCATCCCGCCGCTGGTCGGCTATCTGGTGGCCGGCGTGCTGGTCGGGCCGAACACGCCGGGCTTCGTCGCCGACGCCAGCCTTGCCAACGAGCTCGCCGAGATCGGCGTCATCCTGCTGATGTTCGGTGTCGGCCTGCATTTCTCGCTGAAGGATCTTTTGTCGGTCCGCGCAATCGCCGTGCCCGGCGCCGTCGTGCAGATCGGCTTTGCCACGCTGCTCGGCGTCGGCCTCGCCTGGCTGCTTGGCTGGTCGCTCGGCGCCGGCCTTGTCTTCGGCCTCGCGCTCTCCGTCGCCTCGACCGTCGTGCTGCTGCGCGCCATGCAGGAGCGGCGGCTGATCGAGACCGAGCGCGGCCGCATCGCCGTCGGCTGGCTGATCGTCGAGGATCTGGCCATGGTGCTGGCGCTGGTGCTTTTGCCGGCGCTGGCCGGCGTGCTTGGCGGCCAGCCGCAAGCCGACGACCATGCCAGCCTGCTTTCGCTGCCCGCCAGCCACGGCATATGGGGCGTGGTCGGCATAACGCTGGCCAAGGTCGTCGCCTTCGTCGTCGTCATGCTGGTCGTAGGCCGCAGGGTCATCCCCTGGATCCTGCACTATGTCGCCCATACCGGCTCACGCGAGCTGTTCCGGCTCTCGGTGCTTGCCATCGCGCTCGGCGTCGCCTTCGGCGCGGCGAAGCTGTTCGGCGTCTCGCTGGCGCTCGGCGCCTTCTTCGCCGGCATGGTCATGAGCGAGTCCGAGCTCAGCCACCGGGCGGCGGAAGAATCGCTGCCGCTGCGCGACGCTTTTTCCGTGCTGTTCTTCGTTTCCGTCGGCATGCTGTTCGATCCGTTCAGCCTGGTCAGCAACGGCCTGCCGATCCTGGCGACCTTAGCCATCATCCTCATCGGCAAATCGCTCGCCGCTTTCGTCATCGTCATCGCCTTCCGCTATCCGGTCGCGACCGCGCTGATTATCTCGGCCAGCCTTGCCCAGATCGGCGAATTCTCCTTCATACTGGCCGAGCTCGGCGTCGGGCTGAAGCTTCTGCCCGAACAGGGCCGCGACCTCATTCTGGCCGGCGCCATCCTGTCGATCCTGCTCAACCCGCTAATGTTCCTGATCGTCGATAGGATGAAGCCGTGGCTGGAAAAGCGCGCCGGCAACACGGCAGAGCCCGAGGAATCAAGGCCGATCGGCCCGGCGACCGAGCCCGGCCAGGTGGCCTCGGCGGCGGCAGTGTCTGAAAGCGAGAATGGTCTGCCGCCGCGAACGGGACTCACCGACCATTCCATCCTGATCGGCTATGGACGTGTCGGCAGCCTCGTGGGTGCCGCGCTGAAACAAGCCGCCCTGCCCTTCCTGGTCGTCGAGGATGCCGACAAGACGCTGGCGAAGCTGAGGGCCGACGGCGTCGAAACGGTGGCCGGCAATGCCGCCAATGCGGACGTCTTCGCGGCAACCAATCCGGAAGGCGCCAAACGGCTGATCCTCGCCATCCCCAACGCCTTCGAGGCGGGACAGGTGGTGCTGCGGGCGCGCGCGGCCAATCCCGGCATCAGCGTCATTGCGCGCGCCCATTCCGATGCCGAGGTCGAGCATCTCAAGGCTCTCGGCGCCGACACCGTGATCATGGGCGAGCGCGAAATAGCACGCGGCATTGTCGAGGCGGTTACCGGCATGTCACCCGCTCGGCTGGACGACGCCGCTGTCGAGATCAGGCCGCGGCCTGCCTGACGCTCGTCTGCACAAACCAAGCGGATCAGGAAACGAATAACGGAAGCGATGTCGCTGAGATGGAAGTCACACGTGCTGGCCGCCATTGATGTGGATTTCCGAGCCGGTCACGTAGGACGCCTGGCCCGAACACAGGAAAAAGATGATGTCGGCCACTTCCGACGTGGCGCCCAGCCTTCTCAGCGGGATCGTCTCGACGATCTTGTCGGTGCCGGGCGACAGGATCGCCGTGTCGATCTCGCCCGGCGCGATCGCATTGACGCGGATGCCGTGCGGCCCGAAGTCATGCGCCATCTCGCGCGTCAGAGAACCCAGCGCCGCCTTCGACGTCGCATAGGCCGTGCCGGCAAATGGATGCACGCGCGTGCCGGCGATCGAGGTGACGTTGACGATTGAGCCCTTGGCGGCGGCGAGTTCCTTGAACAGCCCTCTCGCCAGCATGATCGGCGCGAAGAAATTGACCTGGAACACGTCGCGCCAGACATGCATCGGCGTCTCGATCGAGTTCATCCGGCCGCCGTCCTTGAGCTTCGGCGAGATGCCAGCATTGTTGACCAGCGCGTGCAACTGCCCGCCATGCGCCTCCAGCCGGTGGCGGATTTCCGAGACGGCAATGCCGACATCCTCCTGGTCGGCAAGGTCGACCTTGATGTGGTCTTCGGGACCGGCCGGCCATGGACAGTCCTCGGCAAAGGCCTGTCGCGAGCAGGTGATGACGCGCCAGCCCTCGCGTGAAAAGCGTTTCACCGTCGCATGGCCGATGCCGCGGCTGGCGCCGGTGAGCACGATGGTTTTTCTGCTGTCGATTTCGGCCATGGCTTGATCTCCGGCCGGACATGTAGCCGAAGGCGCCAGCCATTGCGAGAGGCGAGTTGCCGCTCAACCGCCGCTGAGGATGTCGAGAATCGACGTCTGCCGCCTTTTCTTCGGGCCGCCGACATCGCCGGGCGGCACCGGATGCCCGACCGAGGCGGTGGTACCGCCGTCGCTCGGCATATCGAAGCCATCGGCATCGACCGTCTGGGCTGGACGCGCCTGCCGTGCGGGCGCCTGGGCGACAGGGCTCGACTGGCCGACGGGCGCGGGCGGCGCCGGCTGCGAGTTGTCCGCCGAGGGTATCTCGTCCGGCACAACCGTATCGGGCGGCGTCGATTTCCACGTGCCGGGCAACGGCCTGACCGGCAAGCCTTCATGCGCGGCGACCATGAATTCGTGCCAGGCCTGCGCCGGCAAGGCGCCGCCGGTCACCTTCTTCATCGGGCTGCCGTCGTCATTGCCGAACCACACACCCGTCGTGAGGTTGGCGGTATAGCCGACGAACCAGGCGTCGCGTGAATTCTGGCTGGTGCCGGTCTTGCCGGCCGAGGGCCAGTTGAAGGCCGCCTTCTTGGCGGTGCCGACTTCGACCGTGCCCGTCATCATAGAGTTCATCATGCCGACGATGTCGGCCTTGAGGACGCGCGGCGCGCTGCCGCCATTGTTTTCGTAGAGCACCTTGCCGCTAGCCGTGGTGACGCGCTGGATGAAATGGATATCCGGCTTGTAGCCGCCATTGGCGAAAGGCACATAGGCGGCGGTCAGTTCCAGCGGCGTCACTTCCGAGGTGCCGAGCGCGATCGAGGTGTTCGACTGCAGGTCGGATTGGATGCCCATGCGGTGCGCGGCCTCAACCACGGCGTCGGGGCCGACCTCCATGGTGAGTTGCGCCGCCACCGAGTTCAGCGACTTCGCCAGTGCGGTGGCCAGCGTCACCTTGCCATAATATTTGCCGCCATAGTTCTCCGGCGTCCATTTGCCTATTCTGATCGGGGCGTCGTTGCGCACGCTGTCCGGTGTGCGGCCTGCTTCCAGCGCCGCCATGTAGACGAAAGGCTTGAAGGCCGATCCTGGCTGGCGCCGCGCTTCCGAGGCGCGATCGAACTGGCTGGTCGAATAGTCGTAACCGCCGACCATGGCGCGAACGGCGCCGGAATCATCGATCGACACCAACGCGCCCTGGGTGACGTTGAGCTTCTTGCCGCTCTCGTCGATCAGCCGGCGGATCGACTGCTCGGCGAGCTTCTGCAGCGTCAGATCCACGGTGGTGTCGATGATGATGTCGCCGCGCACGTCGCCGATCAGGTCGGGAAGCTCCTCCATGACCGTGTCGGCGACGTAATTCTCCGAACCGGTCCAGTAGGAGGGCGAGCGCGTCGCCGGCGCGCTCAGCGCCATTTTGTATTCCTTGTCGCCAATCTTGCCTTCCTCGCGCATGGCGGCGAGCACGAGCTGTGCGCGTTCTTCCGCCGCCTTGGGATCGCGCGCCGGCGAAAGCCGCGACGGCGCCTTGAGCAAACCGGCCAGAAGCGCTGCCTCGGAAAGCGTGACATCGCGCGCGCTCTTGCCGAAGTACCGCCGCGAGGCGGCCTCCACGCCATAGGCGCCGGACCCGAAATAGACCCGGTTGAGATACATTTCGAGGATCTGGTCCTTGCTGTGCTTGTGCTCCAGCCACAGCGCCAGCAGCACTTCCTGCACCTTGCGCTCCAGCGTGCGATCCGGCGTCAGGAACAGGTTCTTGGCCAGCTGCTGCGTCAGCGTCGAGCCGCCCTGCGAGAAATGACCGCCAAGGACGTTGGTGACCATGGCGCGCGTCAGCCCGATCGGGTCGATGCCGAAATGCGAATAGAACCGCCGGTCCTCGATGGCGACGACGGCCTCGGGAATATAGGGCGACATTTCATTGAGGCCGACGGCCTCGCCGCCGCTCATGCCGCGATTTGCGATGAGTTGCCCGTCGACCGAGACGATCTTGATGTTGGGCGCGCGGTCGGGAATCGACCATGTGGTCGCCGCCGGCATCTTGGCGCCGTAATAGACGACGACGCCGGCCACCGCGATGCCGCCCCAGATGCAGAAAACGAAGCACCAGTAGAGCAAGCGGCCGAAGATGGAAAACAGCCCGCGCTGGCTGCGATCGCGCCCCCGGCCGCGCGATTTCGCCTTGGCGGATTTGCGTTTCGCTGCGGATTTACGATTTGCCGGCACGACGCGATCCTCCTCGCTGACCGAAAAGCCGTCGGAGGATTTCGCCCGCGGCGAGCCCTCGAAGCTCGGTTCGATGCGACTGTCTCTGCGGTTCGCCATTGCGCTGTGCTTGCTGTCCCCGATGCCGATGGCGCTCGGGTTGCAGAGTAGATGCGGCGGTTTAAAGGCGCGTTAAGTGGGGAAAAATCGAAGTGATTGAAAATCAAATGTTTGGTAAGCGGCCACCTGACGGAGCGCGATCGGGGTGGGATTCCGGCCGCGCTCCAGCGTTTGCATAGGCGGGCGAGTCGGCTCGGACTAGTCGAGCACGGCACGGACCGAGAGCGCAGCTCTCGATGCCCGCATGACATCGCCGACATGGCAGTAGCAGACGATCTCGTGCAGCTGATAGTCGGTCAGCTCGAAGAAGCGTTTTGCTTCGCCGTAGGTGTCGTTCGTCAAACCCTCGTCGTGCAGAACGGGGTCTTCCAGGGCGACGGATATGGGCGAGCCGGCGCCCCGCATGACATTGCGTTCCCGCGGGGCACGATATTCAGTGCCGATCAGTGCGGTCAGGAGCCGGTTTGGCTCACGTTCGAGAAGCTCCGCCCAACGTGCGAGGCGCTGGGTTCGGCTCATGACGGGTTTGGCGGTGCGGACCTCAGCAACGGCGTGCAGCTGGTCCAGTGTTTGGTGCTTCATGGCAACCTCCTAGAGGCTACGTTGGTCGGCCCCAAAACTCCCTATACGCGGCATGATATCGCCGAACCGCGCGGACGTCATCCGTTTGCCGCCCACGCCGGCAAGATTTGATGGAGCTGCGCGCGGCCCCCGTCATTCTTCATGCCGTCGCCAGAATATGGAGCCGAAATCACAGGCTTATCCTGGACGTCCAAGAACGCGGAACTCGGGCTCCGCCGCCTTTCGACCGACGATCGACGACAGGCCGTAGAAAGCCAGCGGCTGTTCCTGACAAGTCACAGCCACGACGCTGTTCGACTTGTCTATATCCAGGCCCTTCGGCCCACCCTCCTCGACGCTGGCCCTGCCGCGCAGAAAGCTTTCGTCGTCGAGCACGGCGACCGAACGCGACGGCGTGCGGCGCCCCTTCCAGCCTTCGTCGCTTGCATAGACGTGAACCATCGGGCTGCCGGCGTCGGCAACAAGAATGTGGCTGCCGTCCTGCGTGAAGCGCAGGCCATGCGGGTAGTTGGCATTTTCCAGGACACCGGCGGGTCGGGTTTCAGGGCCAAGCGGCGCCGACATGTCGTAGATCTTCACGTCGTTGGTGCCGTGGCTGCTGACGGCGACCCACCGCCCGTCATGGCTGAGCGCGATGCCGTCCGGGATGTCGAGGCCCTGCTCCAGGAGAACCTGATTCCACAGGGCGCGGTATCCCCATCGCCGGTGAACCACATGGCGGGTCACCCGATGCGTGTAGTTGTTACAGACCAGCAGGCTGAGCCGGCCATGCGACTCACGCCTGACGGCGACTGAGCCGGGCGTTCTCAATCTGCAAAATCGGTTGCCTTTGATCACGCGAAGTGGCGAGATTTCGTGCCCTTGTCCGGCCGGATCGCCTTGCGGCAGGGCGAAGACCGCAACCAGCCCATCGCGATTGGCGACCACAAAAGTCCTGTTGTCGATGAAATCGAGGCCATGCACCTCGCCCATGCTTTCCGATCTGAGCTCCACGAAATCGCGGATAACGATCCTCGCTGCACCGGCCGTCGGCTCTATGTCGATGCGCAGCATCAGACATCGCCTGCGTCCATATCCGGCGACGGCAAGCAAGCGGTTGTCGGGCGAAAAGCGCAGGTCCTCGGTCCGCCCGATCGCGGCGAGCGCATCGTTCACGGCACCGGTGGCCACGAAATCGATCCGGGGAATCATATCAAAAAACACCACCGCCCCAGCGAGCGGACCCGAATGCAATAGGTGCTATCAGGAGCCGACCGGTCAAGTTCGCGAGATGCGGACGTGGTGAGATCAATTCTGCTGGATCGAAATGCCCTTGTCGTCGATCTTGAGCTCCACGCCCTTCGGCCTGGTCTGCTCGCGGTAGATGTAGATGCCAAGCGCGATGACCACGACGACCAACGCGCCGATGATGAGGTAGAGCATGTTCTGTCTCATCTCGCCCCCTTCTTGCTGCCGAGTCTCGCGCCTGCTTCGAGGCCCTGCGGCGGTCGCTCACTGGTCGCTGTCATCATTGGCCGATGCAGGCCGCCAACTGGTCGGCTCGACTTTTTTCTGGGTGTTGCTGTCGGTGTAGACCCACCAGCCGCCGTCGCGGTATTGCCCGACGGATTCGTTGACCACGCCGTGCTCGTCGTTCCACAGGATCGTGACCTGCGAGCCGTCCTTCGGCGCGCTCGCTATCGGTTTGCGCTCTGCCATTCAATCCCTCCCCATCTCACGCCGACAATGGACCGGCAGGAACGTCGCTCGACGCGCCGGGTCGTCAGCTATGCGCGAAGATATCCTCTTCCGCCCAGCCCATCAGATCGAGCTTGGCGCGCGTCGGCAGGAAGCGGAAGCAGGCTTCGGCCTCCTTAGTGCGACCCTCGCGCGCAAGCCGTGCGGCCAGCACCTCGCGCAGCCGGTGCAGGTAAAGCACGTCGGAGGCGGCATATTCGAGCTGCTCGGGCGACAGTGTTTCCGCCGCCCAGTCCGACGATTGCTGCGCCTTGGAGAGGCCGATACCGAGCAGTTCGTTGCATATATCCTTCAGCCCGTGGCGGTCGGTGTAGGTACGGGTCAGCCGCGAGGCGATCTTTGTGCAGAAAACCGGTTCGGCCATGACGCCGAAAGCGTGATAAAGGACGGCAATGTCGAAACGGCCGTAGTGAAACAGCTTCACCACGGCGTCGTTCCTGAGAAGGCTGACAAGGTTGGGCGCCTCCTTCTGGCCCGGCGCGATCTGGATGACGTCGGCGCTGCCGTCGCCGGGCGAGATCTGAACCACGCAGAGCCGGTCACGATGCGGGTTCAAGCCCAGCGTTTCCGTGTCGATGGCGACCGCACCGACATTGTAGCGGGAAAGGTCCGGCAGATCGTTCTTGTGGAAACGGATGTCGGTCATTCTCTTCTCCGGATCGCGGCCAGCGGCGCACCCGTTTTTGGACGCGAAGGCGCCGCGCATTGCGCTATCACGCCCGTCCTTGCCGCGATCCGGAAAAAAATCAACAGAAAGTTGATTTTCGCGGTCGCCGCGGGTTCACCTCAGCGTGTCAGAGCATCGAGAATGCGCGCCCAGGAACGCTGCCCCTTGTGGAAGGAGGTGAGCTCGTACTTCTCGTTGGGCGAATGGATGCGGTCGTCATCGAGGCCGAAGCCGACCAGCAGCGATTCCATGCCGAGATAGGTCTGGAAATCGCCGACTACGGGGATGGAGCCGCCGCCGCCGGTGGTGACGGCCTGCTTTTCCCATTCGTCGGAGAGCGCATCCTTGGCCTTGGCCAGGAACGGCGAGTCGTAGGAAAGCTGGATCGCCGGCGAGCCGCCATGCGGATGGAATTCGACGGAGCAGTCGCCGGGAATCCGATCGCGCACGAAAGCCTGGAAGGCGGCGCGGATTTTTTTCGGATCCTGCTTGTGGACGAGCCGGAACGACACTTTCGCCGATGCTTCCGCCGCGATCACCGTCTTGAAGCCCTTGCCGGTATAGCCGCCGATGATGCCGTTGAACTCGGCCGTTGGCCGCGCCCAGGTGAGTTCGAGCACGGAGCGGCCCTTTTCGCCGGCGGGAATGGAAAGCCCGACCGGTCCGAGGAAGGTCTCGGCGGTCTCGCCGAGCCCCTCCCAGGATTTCAGCACCTGCGAGGGCGTCTCCTCGACGCCGTCATAGAAGCCCGGGATGATGACACGGCCGTCTTGATCATGGATGTCGGCGAGAATTTTGGTCAGGATCCGGATCGGATTGGCGGCCGGGCCGCCATAGAGGCCTGAATGCAGGTCGCGGCTGGCTGCCTTGACGGTGACTTCCTCGCCGACCATGCCGCGTAGCGACACGCAGATCGACGGCGTCTCACGGTTCCACATGCTGGTGTCGCAGACCAGCGCGAAATCCGCTTTCAGCTCGGCGGCGTTGGCCTCGAGGAAAGGCTTGAGCGACGGCGAGCCGGACTCTTCCTCGCCCTCGAACAGGATCGTGACGCGGCAGGGCAGATTGCCGTGCACCTGCCTCCAGGCGCGGCAGGCCTCGACGAAGGTCATCAGCTGACCCTTGTCGTCCGCCGAGCCGCGCCCGGCGATCACCTTGCGTCCGGGCTGGACCTCCTTGATCGACGGCGCGAATGGATCCGTTTCCCACAGCTCGATCGGATCGACCGGCTGCACGTCGTAGTGGCCGTAGAACAGCACATGCGGCGCGCCGGCCGGTCCTTCGTGATGCGCCACCACCATCGGGTGGCCGGGCGTGTCGCGCACGCTGGCGTCGAAGCCGATCAGCTTGAGCTCGGCCGCCAGCCATTCGGCGCCCTTGCGGCAATCGGCGGCAAAGGCCGGGTCGGTGGAGATCGACTTGATACCAAGCAAGCCGAAAAGCCGCTCCAGGCTCTGATCGAGGTTCTGGTCGAGACGGTCAAGGACGGGGGAGAGTCTGGACATTTCTTCAGCCTTTCGATTCTGGCCCGACCCTAAAGGGGCGAGCAGAAAACGCAAAGCCGCGATCGTTGGACCACGCGTTCCGGCGTCGGTAACACGCGGGCTAGGAGACAAAAAAGAACCGCCGTGGTGGAGGGGGAACCACGGCGGTCTTTACTCGAAACGTTGCGGCAGCCCGGAGAGGGGGGATAGGCTGCCGCAGTTGCCCGGGATAGGCGGGGGACGGGCCTTACTCCGGACTTCGGCGAAAATTGCCGATGACAGCTATTTGGGTCTGTGAAAATGGCGATTCAAGGGCACGAAGATTACACTTTTGTAACATGCCCGTGAGCGGCTGAATTTTGTCCGAGACCTGTCTGTCAGGGGTGTTGCCGGAACCGGCCGTTTGCGCAGCCTTTGGCATGGACCGCGAAGCTTGGCCGCGCTATCCCTGCCGGCATGAAAAAAGGCGATCATCTCTTTCTTGTCGACGGCTCCGGCTACATTTTCCGCGCCTACCACGCGCTGCCGCCGCTCAACCGCAAATCCGACGGCCTGCCCACCAGCGC